>CAZXNF010000001.1:0-7996 GCA_964641785.1 uncultured Streptomycetaceae bacterium
GGCCCACCCGCCCCTCCACCCGGTAGTAGCCGATGGTGTGGTTGGAACTGGCGAACACGACGCGCTTTACCCCGGCCTGGCGCGCAGCCTCGAAGACGTTGTAGGTCGCGGTAATGTTGTTGGGCAGGATTTTGTCCCACTCGTCTTCGCGCGGCACGCCGGCAAGGTGCACGATGCAGTCGATGCCCGCACAGGCTTTCGCGGCTGCCGCCGGGTCGGTGAAATCGCAGACCACCGCCTCTTCGCCCGGCCCGGGCGTGACGGGACGCAGGTCGGCGAGCCGCAGGAGCGGATAGCGTCCCTTGAGACCCTGATGCAGCACGCTGCCGATTTCGCCGGCAGCGCCGGTGATGAGCACTTTCGTGTTCATGCGGTTTTTTTTCCACGGCGCGATGGGGACGGCGCGCGCCCCACGAACGCCGCCGGCAGTGCCGGTGCGCGCGACTTGTCACGCTGCGCGTCTTCGAGATGGCGGCGCAGCAGCGCCGCCGCCCGCACGCGGTTGCCGCGCTCGAGCGCGGCGATGATGGCGAGGTGTTCGACGCTGTGGGCGCGGCGCGGCGGTCGCGAGGCCGCCTGCCCGTACTCCACCAGCCGCCGTAACTGATTCAGTCGCTGCACCGACTGCAGGATGAAGCGGTTACCCGAGCAGGCGGCCAGCGTTTCGTGGAATTCGCGCGCGACCTCGAACAAATCCTCCGGCGTCATCGTCCGGTAGCCGTCGTCCATGATGCGTTCCTGCGTCTGGCGCAGGCGCGCCAGGATGGCCGGGGTGATCCGGAAGGTCGGCGCCAGCAGGCCTTCCGGTTCGATGTAGCCGCGGAAGGCATAACTTTCCTCGTAGGCCTCCGCCGAGTCGATCAGCGGCAGAAAACCCCAGCCGTAACCAGGGCGGCGCTGCACCCAGCCCTCTGCCAGCGCGCGCCGCAGCGCCGCCCTGACCGCGCCGCGGGTCGCGCGGTAGCGGCGCATCAGCGTGGTTTCGTTGACGGTGTCCGGCAGCGTGCGCGCGAGGCGTTCGCGCGCGATCTCGCGGTACACGCGGTCCTCGCCACGCGGTTCCAGCCGGGCTTCGACGTTCGCCAGCGTTCCGCCGGATCGCACCAGAAAGTAGCCGCGGTTCGCGGCGTGCCGCACGACACCCAACCGCTCGAGCCGCGCGAGCGCCCCCGTCACCGGTGCACGCGAAGTTCCCACCGAACGGGCCAATGCAGCCTCTGTCAGATGCGCACCGGCCGGCACATTCTCACGGCGCACGAGCGACACGATCTCGCGGGCGAGTCGCAGGTGCAGGGTGTTGGATCCGTTGGGCATGGTGGGGGCGCAGACAGACCGCTAGATTGCATGCAATGCTAAACAAATGCAATCCAGGCCCGGGCGCAGTGATGTTGCACCGCAGCGCCTACGCCGCGCGAGACGACCTTACAGAATGTAAGCCCGCTGCGAGAGTCGGGCGGGTGGCGTCTACTCCGCCTTGGCGCCGGACTCGCGGACGGCCTTGGCGTACTTCTCGGACTCAGCGCGCACAAAGGCCGCAAACTGCCCGGTGGCATTACCCACCGGGACGCTGCCCTTGCGGGGAAAGTGCGGCGGGCCTAAGCCGCTCGAAATAGGGTTAAACCTGGGTTACGCGCCGCCGGTGATATCTCGCACACGCTCAAAATATGCGCGTTTCGCACAGGTGCTAATCGACCAGTTGACCGGCGGTGCCTGGAACCCGTTGACGTAATCGTTGACCCCATGATCGTAATAACCCCACGACGCCCGGGATTCCAGTGCAGCTTGGAAGTCGGGCAGGTCCGCTGACGCCTCGTTAAAAAAAATCGGTTTCGGGTTCTCGATGAACTCCGGCATCGCGCGGATCAACTGCGTCTTCCGAACATGGCCTTCTGGTCCCAGATCGTTTCCGTGCGGAAGTATGAGGTCCGAGGTCCGTACGAGATCACCCGTCGGTAGTTGCGACGCAAGCAGACTGGCCGCGACGGGCATGGACCTTCCGCAGAGTTCCTGTGCGAATCGCACATGGTGGTGGACATTTTCGAGCGCCAGGCTGCGGAACTGCAGGTAGTGATAGGACTGCCAGTCCAGTGCGACCTCGTTGGCGATCTCGATGATGATGTTTTTGCGGTTCAAGCCTGCGAGAAACTCGGTTCCTTCACGGATGGCGTGCGCGATGGCGTCATCGTCCTGTAGACGGGCGGTTTGCCCGAAGTAGAAAAAGCTCACCACGGCAACCATGCCAAGCTGGTCAAGCGCTGCGATACATCGTTCCATGCGACGGGCATACGCAGGCTTGAGTCGTCCATCGGGCTCGAACCCGACGTTGATCCACGGTTGCGCGTCACAGCGCATTTTCCAGACGTTGAGCATCGGCCTTCCACCCTGAAAGGACAGCACCACGGCGGAAATGCCGTGCGCCTTCCATTCCGGCAGCGCCGCACAGAACTCGTCGACGTTGCGCTCGGCATCCCACTTCTGAGTATCCGGATACGCGAAGCTGCGGACCCCCGCGCCGACATCGTAGGACTTTATCGCCGGCCAGTTTTCGTCATCGAAGGTTGCCTGTACGGCGCGGACACAGAACAGGCGTCCTTCCACGAGGCGGCCGTGATGGGAGCGTCCGGCATAGGTGGGTCGGCCGTTGAGGTGAAACGACTCGCCACGGATGGACAGGACGGTGGACGCAGCAGCCATAAGTCGCCAATTCTCTTGTCGGTCGAAAAGACTGCCGGACAACGCTGCTCGGGAACCCTGCACCTTACGGAGAGCACCCCCGGTCACGGCCTCACTGCGCGATCTGGATATTGCGATCGATCGCGAGCTTGGTGATCCGCGCCGCCTGCTGCCGGACATACTCCTGAACTTCGGCGGTCGACATGATGACCGGGTCGTTGCCGCGCTCACGGAGCGCGTTGGCGATGGCGGGATCCCGGAGCGTGTCCGCGACGGCCTTGTTGATGGTATTGAGGACGGCTGCCGGCGTTCCCGAAGGGGCGAACAGGCCGACCCAATTGACGTAACTGAATTCCGCCATGGGCTTGAACTCTGCAATCGACGGCACGTCGGGCAGGGAATCAACCCGCATTTTCGTGGTAACGCCAATTGCTCTCAGCTTGCCGGCTGCGATCAACGGTATCGTGGACAGCGTACTAGCGAATCCCATCGAAACGTTGGTGGCGATCACCTGAGTGAGATATTCGCCCGAGCCCTTGAATGGTACATGCGTGATCTGCACGTCGGCTAACTGGTTGAAGAGTTCACCGACCATATGCTGACCGCTTCCCAGGCCATTCGACGCGAAGGTCAGTTTATTCGGATTGTTCTTCGCGAAAGCAATCAATTCCTGAACGTTCTTATAGGGCAGCGAAGCGCTGATGACAAGCACGTTCGGGCCTGCAGCCACAGCCGCGACTGCAATCAGATCTTTGTCCGGATCGTAAGGCAGCGATTTCTGGAAGTGCTTGTTCAGAGCGCCTTGGCTGGCCGACGTGACGAGCAAGGTGTAGCCGTCGGGCTTAGCTCGCACCACAGCAGAAGACGCGATGATGCCGCTCGCACCGGGCCGGTTATCCACGACGACAGTCTGGCCAAGCACTTGACCCATGGTGGGCGCAACGATACGCATCACGACATCCTGCCCGCCACCGGCTGCGCTTGGCACCAGAACGGTGATGGGTCTGCTGGGGAAACGCTCTTGCGCTGCGGCGTCCTGCACCAGGCTCAGGCCCACCCATAGACAAGCAGCGACAGCGTTCACCGAATGCGATAACTGAGCCATGTCATTTGCCTCCTCGCGATTGTGCCGTCGTGTGCCGGTCGCGGCGGAACCTTTATTGCGGCCCAGTCTAACCACCCTTGCGGTGCGCGGGAATTGACGTTTCGGCAATCAACCCTTCGTGAAACGTGAAGGCAAACTGGCGCGGGGATGCAAGAACGGGCGAGCGGGCGCTATCCGCGGGCGAACCTTGAGAGGTGTTCGGCGAGCGCGCGCGCGGCGGTGGACAGCCCCGGCCTGCTCCGAAAACAGACGAGAGAGACGCGCGCGGCCCATTCGCCATCGATCGGTATCGCCCGCAAATCCATCGACTGGACGTTATCCATTACGGCGGGACCAGGCAGTATGCCGACGCCCAGATCGGCCTTGATCATGCGGCATATTCCATCGAGCCCCCGAAGCTGCATGCGCAGATTGAGACTGTAACCCTGCTGTGCTGCTGCGCGCGTGATCAGTGCATGCAGCGAGCTGGTCGCCGGTGTACTGATGAGATTGAATCCGGCTGCATCTTTGAGCGTCACCTTGTGCTTGCGCGCGAGAGGGTGCCGCGGCGGCACCACCACAACCAGTCGATGTTGGCGATACGGCAGGGTTTCCAGTCCTTGCAGAGCGGCTCCCGCGTCGACGATTCCAATGTCAGCCGAGCCTTCCGAGAGCGCCCGGACAATGGCGGCACTGGAACCGTCCTTGAGGTCGATCTTGACCTGCGGGTTTCCAGCGAGGAATGTGGACAGTTCCTCCGGCAGGTGCTGGGTTACTGATGCGGTGGTGACATAGATCCGCACGTATCCCGTGATGCCTTCGGCATACTCGGCGATCTCACTGCGAATCCGGGCGAGCGAATGCGTGATCTGGCGTGCGTGGACGAGCAAGGAATGGCCCGCGGGCGTCAGCGTGACGCCGCGCCCGGAACGGTACAACAGTTGCGCACCGAGGATTGCCTCGAGGTCCTTGATCCGTTTGCTGACCGCGGGCACCACCAGATGCTCACGTTGCGCAGCTTTTGTCAGACTGAGCTCTTCCGCCACTGCGACGAATAGCCGGAGACTGGTCAGCGATAAGGAGCCCATTGCCTGGGCAGGCCTGCCTGGCTTCATAGAACTCCGGGCCGGCGTATATTCGATACCAATTGGCGCTTTCTCGCCCGCGCGGTGGAAGCACCGTTCTGGCGCACGAGCTCAGCGTGGCGTGACGGGACGCAGGTCAGCGAGCCGCAGGAGCGGATAGCGTGCCTTGAGGCCCTGATGCAGCACGCTGCCGATTTCGCCGGCAGCGCCAGTGATGAGGGCTTTCGTGTTCATGCGACTCCTCGCTGGCGTGGACGGACGGCGGACGGTCCCGCCGCGCGCGGGGCCTACTCCGCCTTGGCGCCGGACTCGCGAACGGCCTTGGCGTACTTCTCGGACTCAGCGCGCACAAAGGCCGCAAACTGTTCCGGGGTATCGCCGACCGGTTCGCTGCCGAGCTGCTTGATGCGCTCGGTGATCTCGGGCGTTCTCACGATGCGCACGATCTCCCGGTTGAGCTTGACCACGATCTCCTTCGGTACGCCGGCCGGCGCGTGTACGGAGTACCAAGCGTTGACTTCAAAGCCCTTGACGCCCTGCTCGCTGAAGGTGGCGACCTCGGGCAGCTCGGGCAGGCGCTTGTCGCGCGCGATGGCGACGGCCTTCAGCTTGCCGCCCTTGATCTGCGGCATCACCGACGCGGCAGTGTCGAACATCATGTTGGTCTGGCCGGCGATGGTGTCGATTTGCGCCGGCGCGCCGCCCTTGTACGGCACGTGCAGCAGGTTGATGCCGTTCATGGCCGCGAAGATCGCCCCGGCCATGTGCGGGGGCGTGCCGGATCCGCCGGAGGCGTAGGAAAACTTGCCGGGCGCGGCCTTCGCAGCGGCGATGAACTCCTGCAGGTTCTTGAACGGCATGGCGTTGTTGAACACCAGCACCGTCGGCGCCACCGCGATCTGCGTGATCGGCGAAAAATCTTTCACCGGGTCGTAACCTGGATTCTTGTAGAGGTTGGGCGCCAGGGCGTGGGTCGCAATCGACGACAGCAGCAAGGTGTAGCCATCCGGCACCGCGCGCGCGGCCATGGCGGTGCCGATGGTCGTCCCCGCGCCCGGGCGGTTGTCGATCACCACCTGCTGGCCCCAAGCCTCGGTGAGCTTCTGGCCGATCATGCGCGCCAGAGTGTCGTTGCCGCCGCCGGGCGGATAGGGAACGATCAGCCGGATCGGGCGGGACGGATAAGCCTGCGCGGCGCCGGGGGACGCATCCGCCGCGAACACGAAGGAACTTACGGTGCAGACCGCGAGCGCGGCGCCCACCAGGGCAATCGTTTTCATTTCACTCCTCCGTTCGGGGTTTGCCCCCGTTCTCGTTCATCAGGTCCAGCAACGCGCGGAGACCATTCTCGTAGCGTTCGCGCTCGAGCGCAATCGCGGCGGCGTCCCAATCCATGAACCCACCGCCGGTTTTCATGCCGTAGCGGCCTTTTGCCAGCATGCTTTCCAGCACCCTCGCCGGCCCCTGCGCGTTGGACAGGGTCGGAAACACCCGGCGATACAGGTTGGTGCTGATCTCCCAGCCCGAGTGCTCCTTCTGCAGGATGGGCCCGCAGACGGCGTAGCGGAAACCGAAGCCGTAACGGACGGCGGCATCCACGTCTTCGGCGGTGGCAACACCCTGATCAACGAGGTCCAACGCCTCGCGCATCAACGCCGCCTGGATGCGGTTGACGAGGTAGCCGACCAGGTCTTTGTTGACGCGCACCGGCCGCTTGCCGAGGCCGCGCATCGTTTCGACCAGCCGGTCGGCGAGCGCCGCGTCCGTCTCCGCCGCACAAACGACCTCGACGATAGGCACGAACTGCGCGGGCATCAGGAAATGCAGACCGAGCATGCGGTGCCGCGTCTTGAGTCCTTCGGCGATCTCGCCGATGGGATAGCTCGATGAATTGCTCGTGAGCACAACCGTGGCCGGCGCCAGCGTCTCCAGTTCGGCGAAGATCCCGCGCTTCAGCGGCAGGTCTTCGGTCGTACTTTCGCTCACCAGTTCAACGCCTTGCCACTGTACCTCCGTCAATGCACCGGCGACGCGGATGCGGTCGGCGGCTTCGGCATTCAAGCCCGCGCGCGCCATGCCTTCGCGCAATCGCGCCGGGAGCGCTGCCCGAACGGCGGCGCCGGGGTCCACCAACTGCACGTCCCAGCCGCCGCCCGCGAAGACCATGGCAACGCCGCTGCCCATGGTGCCACCGCCGAGGACGACGGCCTTGCGTTGCGGCGCGTTCATGCCCGCTCAGCCCTCGCCCAGCAGGCGGGCCGCGTTGGCGTACGTCACCGCTTCACGCTCCGCGGCCATCAGACGCGGCGTCGCATCCAGCGTCTTCACCGGCGCGGCATCGGCCATGTCGAAGGGACAGTCCGAGCCGATCATCACGCGGTCGGCCCCCACCGTGTCGATCAGGTGCCGGATGGACTGCGGGTAATGCAGCAGCGCGTCGAAGCTGAAGCGCTTCAGGTGCTCGAACGGGGAGGTCGCGCTGTTCGCGCGCGTTTCCGGGCGCACCTTGTGGCCGTGCGCGAAGCGCCCGATCTGGTACGGCAGGTAGCCGCCGCCATGCGGGAGGATGAAATGCAGCGTTTTCAGTTCGTCCAGCGCGCCGCTGTACATCAGGTGCGCCGCCATCAGCGTCGTGTCCAGCGGGAAGCCGACGAGGTTGATGAGGTAATAGTCGTTCAGCGCCGCCTTGGCGACGGAGCCGTAGGGATGCGTGAAGACGAACAGCCCCATCTTCTCGATTGCTTTCAGCACCGGCCGGAACTTCGGGTCGGCGAGCAGCGCGCCTTCGATCGAGGTCGCCAGCTCCACCCCCTTGAACTGGTATTCCTTGACCGACCGCTCGAGCTCCGCGATCGCGGCGTCGGGGTCCTGCATCGGCAGCGTCGCCATGCCGCGCAGGCGGTCCGGGCGCGCTGCCACCATCTGGCCGATGCCGTCGTTGATGAGCCGTGCCGCACGGATGCCCTGCGCCGCGGGCAGCCAGTAGCAGTACACCGGGGGTGCTGCCGACAGCACGGAAATGTCTAGCCCCATGCGGTCCATCGCCGCGAGCTTGGCGGTCGGGTCGTACATGACGGGTTCCAGCTCGAAGCTGTTCATCGCCCGTACGACATGGCGCTTGCCGTTGCGCACCTCGATCCTGGTGCCGAAGCCG
>CAZXNF010000001.1:8006-35884 GCA_964641785.1 uncultured Streptomycetaceae bacterium
GCGCAGCTCGGCCTCCATCGCGGTGATCAGGGTCTGGGGAATGACGTGGCTGTGGATGTCGATGACGGGCATGGCTAACCTTTATTTAAAAAATGAATCCCACTCAGCGGCGATCCGCCGCCGCCAAAAAACCGATGCCCTTGGCCGGCAGCAGCCGGTCCCGCGTCATTTCCGCCAGCGTCGTGATGCCCAGCATCGCCATGTCGCGCGAGAGCTCATCCTTCAGCAGACGGATCGCATGGTGCAGGCCCTCCGCTCCGGCGACGCTGGCCGCGTAGAGAAACGGGCGGCCCACAAACACGAACTGCGCGCCCAGCGCGAGCGCCTTCAGGATGTCGGTGCCACGCCGGAAGCCGCTGTCGATCATCACCGCCATGCCGCCGGCTTCGGCAGCAATCGCCGGCAGCACGCGCAGCGGGGACACCACGCCGTCGAGCTGGCGCCCGCCGTGGTTGGAAACGACGATGCCGTCCACCCCGTGCTCGCGCGCGCGGCGGGCGTCGGCCACGTCGAGGATGCCCTTCAGCACGAGCTTGCCCTTCCACAGGCGACGCATCAGCGCCACGTGTTCCCAGTTGAGATGGTCGCGCCGCGCGCGCTCACGGATGGCGGTCCGCGACATCAGCGGCGTGCGCAGCCCCATGTTCTCGTAGTGCGGCATGCCGTGCGTGAGCAGCGTGCGCAGGAACATGCCGCACAGCCAGCGCGGCCGCGTCATGCAGTCCCACGCCATGCGGGCCGTGGGCCGCAGCGGCGCATCGTAGCCGTTGCGCACGTTGTTCTCGCGGTTGGCCTGCACCGGCACGTCCACCGTCAGCACCAGCGTCTCGAAGCCCGCGCGCGTCACGCGCTCGACCAGCGTGGTGATCGCGCCGTCCTCGCCCGGCAGGTAGGCCTGGAACCACGCGGTGCGCCCGGCCGCCCGCACGTCTTCCAGTCGCATGAGCGATGCGCCGCTCTGGATCATCGGAATGTTGGCTTCCGCCGCGGTACGCGCGAACACGAGATCGCCCTGGTAAGCCGCGAGCGAGGTGCCGCCCATCGGCGCAAGGCCGAATGGCAGGTCGTAGGTCTGCCCGAACAACGTCGTTCCCGCCGAACGGCCCGCGACATTCACCAGCGTGCGCGGCAACAGCGCGAGTTCGTCGAACACGGAGCGGTTGCCGCGCAACGCGACGTTGTCTTCAACGCCGCCGGAGACGTAGCCGAACACCGGGCGCGGCAGGCGGCGGCGCGCGGCCGCTTCGAAATCCTCCAGCGACAGCATTCTGCGGAGCGCTCTGGGTAACGCCGCGACCGGCCGGGCTTCGTTGAAGGGGCGTGCCGGCGCTTGCGCCGCGGGCGTCGTCGGCGAGCCGGGGCTGGGAATGTCGGGCATGGCGCAAACTCCTTCGGGACTGGTCGGGCGGCGCGGAACGAACGCGCCAAGCCCCGGTCATGGTTAAAGACGGGGATTATTCCACGCCGCTATACTCCACCGCATGGACAAAACGCCTCCGCCGGCCGCGCTGGCCGCGCTGGCCGTTTACTACGACGGCACCTGCCCGCTGTGCCAGCGGGAGATCGGCCATTACCGTTCCCTGCAGCCTGCGTGCGCGGTGCAGTGGGTGGACGTTTCCGCCTCCTCCACCGCGCTGCCGCCGGGAATCAGCCGCGCCGACGCGCTCGCCCGCTTTCATGTCCGGCGGCCCGACAGAACAGTTCTCTCCGGTGCGCGCGCGTTCATCGAACTGTGGACGCACATGCCCGGCTGGCGGTGGCTCGCCCTGCCGCTCCGGGTAGCGCCCCTGCCGTGGCTTGCGGAACACGCCTACCGCGCGTTCCTGCGCGTCCGGCCGTGGCTTCAGCGACGCGCCGCCACGCGCCCCTGATCCGTCGTTACGCTCAGGCGATGAGGTCGCCGTAAAGCTCCGGCCGCCGGTCGCGCCACCACGGAATCTTCTTCCGCTCGCGGCTCGCCTGATCGAGATCCAGCGTCGCCACCAGCAGTTGCGGCTCAGTGGTGCCGGCTTCGGCGATGATGGTGCCCGTGGGATCGACGATCATGCTGCGGCCGAGATGGTTGCGCACACTCTCCTGCCCCACGCGGTTCGCGGCGACGACGTAGACGCCGTTTTCATAGGCCCGCGCGCGCAGCGCCACGTCCCAGATGCCGGCGCGGTGCTGCGGGTCGCTGTAAGTGGAATAACAGATCGGCATGAAGATGATCTCCGCGCCGCGGATGGCGAGCACGCGCGAGGGTTCCGGATACAGCCGGTCGTTGCAGATCTGGATGCCGAAACGCGTGCCGCGCCAGTCGAACACGGGCAACGCGCCGCCCGGCCGGAAGTACATCCGCTCGTAGCTGCCGGTGCCGCCGGCCTGCTCGTCCGGGAAGTAGGCCGGGATGTGCGTCTTGCGATAGGTGCCGATGACTTCGCCGCGCTCGTCGCACACCAGGGCCGAGTTGAAATTGCCTTCAGGCGCGCGCTCAGCGAACGGCCAGATCGCGGCGATGCCGTGGCGGCGCGACAGCGCGCGCAACTCCTGCATCACCGGTCCGTCCGCCGCAATGAAGAAACGGTCGAAGTCCGGCGTCAGCCGGTTGGGGAAGAACGGCGCGAGGAACAGCTCGGAGAAGGTCACCAGTTCTACCTGCTGCGCGGCCGCCTGTTTCATCAGCGCCGCCGCGGCGGGCAACATGCCAACCGGATCGTCCGCGAGCACGGGGCCGGTCTGGGCGGCGGCGACGATGAGGGTTCGGGGCATGATCGAGGGATGCGAAACGAAACGCGAGACCTGCATCGCGCGGGCGTCTGTTGGTACAATCGTTGCCGCATTGTTGCACGTGACCCCGGTCCGACAAAACCCCTTTCTTCTGGAGTTCTTCATGCATCGCTTCGCCTTGTCCGTGCTGGCCCTGGGCCTGCTGCCGCTTCCGGCGTGGGCCGCCGATGCGGGCTTTCCCACGCGCCCGATCCGTCTGATCGTCGGCTATCCACCGGGCGGCAGCACCGACATCGCGGCGCGCCTCGTCGGGCAGAAACTCGCCCCGGTGTTCGGTCAGACCATCGTCATCGACAACCGCGCCGGTGCGAGCGGCACCATCGGCGCCGGCATTGTCGTGCGCGCCGAACCCGACGGCTATACGCTTTCGTTCGCCGCTTCGCCTGAAGTGGCGATCTACCGTGCGCTGATGAAGAACCCGCCCTACGATTCGCTGAAGGACTTCCAGCCGGTCACGCTGGTCGGTCGCGTGCCCTTCATGCTGGTGGTGCATCCGTCCGTGCAGGCCGGCAGCGTCAAGGAACTCATCGCGCTCGCGAAAGCCAAGCCCGGCGCGCTCAACTTCGCGTCCTTCGGCAACGGCACCTCCAACCATCTGGTCGGCGAAGCCTTCCGTGCCACGACCGGCATCAGCATCGTGCACATCCCGTACAAAGGCAGCGCGCCGGCGATGGCCGACCTGCTGGGCGGCCAAGTGCAAATGGCGTTCGACACCATCCCCGTCGTGCTGCCGCAGGTGCGCGCCGGCAAACTCAAAGCGCTGGCAGTGGCGACGCCCAAGCGTTCCCCGCTCGCGCCCGACGTGCCGACCATGGACGAGGCGGGCGTTGCCGGCTTCGCGGGCGGCACCTGGTTCGGCATCCTCGCGCCCGCCAAAACGCCGGCTGCCGTGGTGGACCGTCTGGCGAAGGAAGTCACCGCGATCCTGCGCGCGCCGGACGTCGCGCAGAGCCTCAACGATCGCGGCATCGAGCCCGTCGGCAACACGCCCGCGGAGTTCCGCGCCTTCATCGACGCGGAAACGCGCCGCTGGCTGAAAGTGGCGCAGGGCGCGGGCATCAACCCCGAATGAGCGCCATGCGGACCGTCCTCACCAATGCCACCCTGATCGACTGCGTCAGTCCGCAGCCCGCCACCGGCACCTCGGTCGTCATCGAGAAAGGCCGTATCGCCGAGATCCTGCCTGCCGGGAAAAAACCCGCCATCGGCGACAGCGAAGTCATCGACCTCAAGGGCGCATATCTGCTGCCGGGCCTGTGGGACGTGCACATCCACCCGGACTACCTATCGCTCGCCGACATGCCCCTGCCCGACCAGGTCACGCTGTTCGGCCACAAGCTGATGGAGGCACTCACCGAGTCGGGAATCACCGGTTTCCGCTGCGCCGGCGCGCACCACTACATGGACGTGGCGTGGAAGCGTGCTTTCGATTCCGGCCAGTACGTCGGCCCGCGCCTGTTCGCCGCAGGGCACTTCCTGACGACGACCGCCGGCCACTTCCTCACCTCCGGCCACGCGCTGGAATGCGACGGCCCCTACGGTTTCGTGAAAGCGATCCGCGAGCAAATCAAGAACGGCGTGGATCACATCAAGCTGAACCTCTCGGGCGGCATCATGGGTCCGGCGTGGGATCTGCACCAGCATTCCTTCCTGCTCAGCGAGGAACTGAAGGCCGCATTCGACATCTGCCACCTGCGCGAATTCAAGGTCATGGCCCATGCCACCAATCCGGAGGCCGTGAAAAACGCGATCCGTCACGGCGCGCACAGCGTCGAGCACGGCTACATCATGGACGACGAATGCATCGAGCTCTTCTTGAAGCACGGCACCTGGTACGTGCCGACGCTGGCCATCAGCCACCTCACGCCCGAGCAGGTCGACAACGACTGGGAACGCGCGTGGGTGAAACAGCGCGCCATGCACCAGTCGCACTGCTGCCGTGCCGACGCCGCGTCGGATGTGCATGCGACGTGGTTCCGCAAGGCGCTGGAGGCCGGCGTGAAAATGGCGCTGGGCTCCGACATCCGGCCGCTGAAGGACGCCGGACTGCTGGAGATGGGCCTGTGGGTGAAGGACGGCGCGACGCCCTGGCAGACCCTGCTGGCGGCCACCCGCGATGCCGCCGCGCTGTGCGGGGTCGGCGACGAACTCGGCACCGTGGAAACCGGCAAGCTCGCCGACCTGATCGTGGTCGGCGCGAACCCGCTGGATAACATCAACCACGTGCGGCAACTGCAACTCGTGTTCAAGGAAGGCCGGATCGTTTCGGACAAACGCGCCTGATCCGCCGTGCACACTCCACGGGCATGTACCGCATGAACACCACCGTCACTGAATCCGCTCGAAAACTGCCGGTCGTCCGCACCCCCGACATACTGGTGGTAGGCGGGGGTGCCGCAGGACTGGCCGCCGCACTCGCCGCCGCGCGCGAAGGCGCCTCGACGCTGCTCGTGGAACGCTACGGATTTCTGGGAGGAACGCTGTCGGCCGTGACGCTTGGCACTCTCTGTGGCGCATACCTCGTGGACGGCGACGAACACGCCCTGATCGTCGGCGGTGTGTACGCCGACCTCGTGGCGCGTCTTACGGCACGCGGCGCTGCCCTGCCGCCACGGCGATGGCTGAAGAACGTGTCGATTCCCTACGACCCCACCGCGCTGCGTTTGGAAGCGGACCGCATGGCGCAGGCGGCCGGCGTCGAGCTGCTCCTGCATACACTGGTGGTCGACGTCCATACCGTCGCAGGACGGGTGAGCGCGGTCATCATCGAGAACAAAGGCGGACGGGCTGCGATCGTGCCGCGCATCGTGATCGATGCCTCCGGCGACGGCGACGTGGCGGCCCGAGCCGGCGCCACGTTCACCGTCGGCGAAGCCGGCCAGACGCAGTTTGCGTCCACCATGCTCCGCTTCGGCGGCGTGGACGTGGCACGCTTCCTCGAGATTCCGCGCGCCGCACGGCTCGAACGGCTGGAACGCGCTGCCGCGGACGGTTACGCCCTGCCCCGCACGTCCGCCGGCCTGCAGGTCCACCCCAACGAAGGCGTGGTCCACGCCAATGTCACGCGCGTCCGGCAAGTTGACGGCAGCAGCTACGACCTGCTCGACCCGTGGTCGCTGACCGCGGCGGAAATCGAAGGCCGGCGGCAGGCGTACCTGTACGAGGAAGTACTGCAGCGCTATATGCCCGGCTTCGAGCGGGCGAAGATCGTTGACATGGGTGCGCATCTGGGCGTCCGCGAGACGCGCCTCGTCGAAGGGAATTACCGTCTGACCGAGGCGGATGTGCGCGGCTGTGCCAAGCCCGAGGACACCATCGCCTGCTGTGCGTGGCCGATGGAAATGCACGGCGCCGATCGCGGCACGGTCTGGGACTGGCTGCCCGAAGGTGACTGGTTCGGCATCCCCTACCGCTGCCTTACCGCCAGAGGGTTCGACAACCTGCTGGTTGCCGGCCGCAACCTTTCCGCCACGCATGCCGCGCAGTCGTCGGCACGAGTGGCCGCCACGTGCATGGCCATGGGCGAGGCCGCGGGCACGGCAGCCGCCCTTTCCCTCAGTGCGCGGGACGACATACGCCAAGTGCCCGCGCCTGCGCTCCGGCAAAGACTCACCGCGCACGGCGGCATACTGGCACCTCCGGTTTTGCGCGCCGCAGCCTGACCGCACAAGGTCGTGTACAGGACCACAAGAGGAGAACCACCGATGCGATTCGATCGTTCCGTATGCCGGCGCGTGCTGCTGGCCGTTACCGCTATTCTCGTCCCATGGGCCGCACCTGCCGCTGCGCAATCCTATCCCAGCAAACCGATCCGGATGCTCATTCCGTACACGCCGGGCGGGCCAACCGATCTCGTTGGCCGCGCCATCGCGCAGCGTCTGCAGGCAGCGTTCGGACAACAGGTGGTGGTGGATAACCGGGCCGGTGGCGGCGGCGTGATCGCCGTCGAGATCGTGGCCAAGTCCGCGCCCGACGGCTACACGATACTCCTCGCGACGCCGGGCCAGCTCGTGATCCTGCCGCTGCTCGCCCCCCATCTGCCGTTCGACACGCAGCGCGACTTCATGCCTCTCACCAAGCTGGTGGACACCCCGCAGGTGTTGCTCGCCTTCGGCAAGTTTCCACCCGGCACGGTGGCGGAACTGGTGGCCTATGCCAAGCAGCGCCCCGGGCAGATCAGCTACGGCTCCGTGCAGACGGGCGGGACCGGGCACCTCGGCATGGAACTCCTGAAGCAGGCCGGCGGCATCGAAATGGTGCACGTACCGTATAAAGGCACCGCGCCCGCGCTCACCGACCTCATCGCCGGGCGCATCCAGATCATGTTTTCCAGCCTGCCGAGCGTACAGCAGCACGTGCAGGCCGGGCGCGTGAAACTGCTGGCGACCGGTGCGCGCACCCGTACCGACGCGATTCGGGACGTGCCCACAATCAACGAAACGATCCTTGGCTTCGATCTCGTGACGTGGTACGGGATCTTCGTGCCGCGCCGCACGCCGGCGCCCGTGATCGGACGCCTGCACGCGGAACTGCTGACGATCCTGAAAAGCCCGGAGATCGCGCAGACCTTCGCCGCGCAGGGCGTGGAGCCGGCATGGACCACGCCGAAAGAACTGGAAGCCACCATGCAGACGGAGACCGAGCGCTGGCGCAAAGTCATCAAGGCCGCCGGGATCAGGCTGGAGTAGCGCCAAGAGCGCCCGGTCGAGCGGAGCGGCGGCAAACTCAGTCGGCACGTGCCCCGGAGGCTTTGATCACCTTGCCCCACTTGGCGATTTCGGCCTTGATGAATGCGCCGAGTTCCTCCGGCGTATTCCGGCTGAACTCGCTGCCGTCACCCGCCAGTTTGTCCTTCACTTCCGGCAAGGGCAGCACGCGCACGACCTCGGCGTTGAGTTTGCCGATGACCGCCTTGGGCGTACCCGCCGGCGCCAGTAATGCCGTCCAGCCGACCGCGGAAAAACCGGGTACGCCGGATTCCGCCACCGTCGGCAGATCCGGCACGAACGCGAAGCGCCTTGCGCTGCTGACCGCCAGTCCGCGCAGTTTGCCCGCGCTGATCTGCGGGCCGGCGGCAATGGCATCCCCGAACATCATCGTGATTTGCCCGCCCATGACGTCCGCAAGCGCGGGGCCGGTGCCCTTGTAGGGAACATGCGTGAGGTCCACGCCGGTCATCGTTTTCAGCAGTTCCCCTGCCAGGTGCCCGGGTGAGCCTACGCCGGAGGACCCGAAGGTGAGTTTTCCCGGCCGGCTCCTCGCCAGCGCGAGCAATTCCTTAACCGATTTCGCCTCCACCCCGGGATTGACGACCAGGGCATAGACGGTCGTGGCCACCATCGCTACCGGCGCGAAATCGCGGACCGGATCGAACGGAATCTTGCTGTAGAGAGAAACGTTGATGGCGGTGGGCCCTGCCCCCGTCATGATGAGCGTGTAGCCGTCCGGCTGCGCCTTCGCCGTCAGGTCCATGGCGATATTGCCGCCCCCGCCGCCGCGGTTGTCGATGATGACCTGCTGTGCGAACGTTTCGGTGAACTTCTGGCCGATGATGCGTGCGGCGAGGTCCACGCCACCGCCCGGCGGATAGGCGACGAGAATACGGATCGGACGGCTGGGATACGGTTGCGTCTGCGCCACGGCGCTCAGGCAGACCGGCATGAGAACCAGCGCACCCGCAAGGGATACCACGCGATGCCATTTCATCAGTGCTCTCCAAAGTCGGTTGAATCGGCCGGAGACGGGGTGTTGCCGTCCACGCTTGCACAACAAGCAAATTCAACGCCAGCGGCGCCCGTACGGCTCCGGGGGCTAGGCCCGCGGACCCAGCACAGCGAAATAGTCCACCGCCGCTTTCGTCTCCATGACCTCGCCGTACTTCTGGTGCATGTCGAACAGGTTGATCCAGTGCGACGCCTGGGTCCGGTCGAAACAGCAGTCCCCGACGATGCCGATGCGGTAGCGATAGGCCTGGCCGTCCAGCACGGACGCCCGCACGCAGCCGCTCGTCGATTCGCCGCAGACGATCAGGGTATCGATGCCTGACTGGCGCAGGTAGTGCAGCAGCGGCGTGCCGTTGAATGCACTGGGCGCGGTCTTGCCGATCACGAGATCGCCCGGTTGCGGGGCAACCTCGGCCACGATCTGATTCGACAGCGCACGAATATCGGGCGGCAGGTGATCGACGCCGCGATTGGCCTTGCCGCCGCGATCCATGACCCGCGTGCGGTCGCTCGGGAAGCCCTCCAATGCATGCGCATAGATGACCGGAACGCGATGCGCGCGGGCGGCGGCGATGAGCCCCACCATGCGGTCGATGGCCTCCCAGCCCTCGAGCCCGCAGCTCATCGGCCAGTCCTTGATCGACTCGAGAATGGGCTTGCGTTCGTGCCCGACCGCGCCGTAATACACGTCGATCACGAGCAATGCCGGACGCCCGCCCAGTTCGTCCTTCCCCTGCTTGCCCCAGACCGCGAGCAGCTGCTTGTCCCGGTCCGTCAGAAAATCATCCCAGCCTGCCATCGTCGCACACCCCTTCCATCATTCCGCTTCGATCTTAGCCTATCGGCAACGCCCCGCACCAGATATGCGCCTTGCTGTGCGCTCGCGCTGCAAGATAGGATACGTGATGCCGGATCAGAATTTAGACGACGATGACGAGAGGGCGAACCCGATGGGAAGGATGATCACGCTGGCCGCGGCGCAGACCGGCCCGGTGCTGAGCGATGACTGGCGCGACAGTATCCCGGCCGCGTGCGGGATGATCGAGGCGGCGGCGCGCCAGCAGGCGGACATCGTATGCTTCAGCGAACTGTTCATGACGCCGTTTTTCCCGAACCGGCTGACGCATGACTTCGACCGCTACTTCGTTGAACTCCCCGAACCGGCCCTGCAGCCGGTATTCCAGGCGGCCGCGGATCACAAAATAGGCCTGCTGTTCCCGTTCGGCGAAAAGAGCGGCCGGCATTACTACAACTCATGCTTGGTCGTGGATCGGAACGGCAAGCATCTCGGCCTCTATCGCAAGACGCATATTCCCGCGATCCTGCCCTCCGAACTGGCCGGGGGCACCGGCAGTTACGAGAAGTTCTATTTCTCGCCGGGCACGGCGTTTCCGGTTTTCCACCTGTGCGGCACCAAGGTCGGGGTCCAGATCTGCTATGACCGGAAGTATCCGGAAGGCTCGCGCCTGCTGGCGCTGCAGGGTGCGGAGATCATCTTCATGCCGATCTGTGCAGCGACCTACGGCGAGACCGCGCTGCGCGGCAATACGTGGGACGTACCGCTGCAGGCGCGCGCCTACGAAAATGGCGTGTTCGTGGTGGCGGTCAACCGCGCCGGCGACGAACACGGGCGCAAGCACATCGGCCGCAGCATGATCGTTGATCCGGTCGGCGCCGACATGATTGCCATTGCGTCCAATGACAAACCCGAGCTCCTCGTGGCGACCGTGGATCTCGACCATGTCGCCAAAGCGCAAACCAGCCTGCCGTGGTGGCGCGATCGGCGGCCGGAACTCTACGCGCCGCTCGGAACCGTGTAAGGCACCGCGCTACAGTCCCGGATTGTCACGCCCGGTGGCCACGCCGCGGTCAGCGGCCTCCGACGCCGCGGGAGTTACGTGCAGTTCGAGTCCAAGCTCCCGCGCCAGTTCGAGCACCAGATGCAGGTCCTTTTGCAGATTCGACGGCGCGTCGCCGGGGACAGGCGCCTTGAGCATGCCCTTCCAGCGCGGCCCGAGGTTCTCCCACAGTCGCAGCACGCGGCTGTCGGCGACGCCCTCCCGCAGCACTTGCTTCAAGGCTTCGGGCTCCACACCGCCCGCGACACCCAGTGCAAGCCCCTCCAGCAGCGTCATCGCGTTCACGCTGCATACGAGCTGGTGAGCCAGCTTCGCGACCTGCCCGGCGCCGACGTCGCCGACGCGGGTGATGTTCGTCGCAAACGCGCGCAGCACGGGCAGCGCCCTGGCCAGCGTCGTCTGCGCGCCGCCGATCATCAGGCTAAGCGTGCCTTCGGCGGCGGCCAGATAGCCGCCGGAGATCGGCGCATCCAGCGTTGCGCATCCGTGGGATGCAAGCCGTTCCGCGATGGCGCGCACCGGTGCGGGCCCCAGCGTGCTGCCGGTCGCGAAAATGGACTCCGGGCGCAGTGCCCCGAGAATGCCGTCGTTGCCGGAAACGACCGCCTCGGTTTGCGCGGCATCCGAGACCAGGCTGATGATCAGCTCACTGCGCGCGGCCACCGCCGCCGGCGAAGCGCAGGGCACGGCCCCTTCGCGCCGCAAGGCCGCCATCGGCTCGTCGCGCACATCGAACACGGCGACCTCGAATCCGGCCTTCACGAGACGCGCGGCAATCGGCTGGCCGATGACGCCCAGCCCGAGTACGCCCACGCGCATTGTCATCGCCTATTCCGCCTTGATGTTGGCGTCCTTGATCACCTTCGCGTAGCGCGGGATCTCGGCGCGCAGCAGCGCGGCGAACTGCTCGGGCGTGTTCGCACTGATGTCGACGCCCATTGCGACCAGCCGCTCGCGCGTCTCCGGCTGGTTCAGCACCTTGGCCACGTCCTGCTGGATGCGCCTGACGAGGTCCGGCGGCATGCCAGCGGGTCCCAGAAATCCGTACCACGTCGCGATCGCGAAGTCCTTGAACCCGGACTCCGCGATGGTCGGCACTTCCGGCACCAGCGGCGAGCGGGCCACGCTCGTATTCGCCAGCGCCCGCAGCCTGCCGTTCTGCACGTGGGGCAGCGCCACCGGCAGGTTGCCGAACATGATCGGGATCTGGCCGCCGACCGTATCCGCGATGGCCGGCCCTTCGCCCTTGTAGGGCACGTGGTTCATGCGGATGCCGAGCAGCGCGTTGAGCAATTCGCCGGTCATGTGCGGCGTCGAGCCGATACCGCCCGAGCCGTAGGTCAGGGTACTGCCGCTCTTTTTTGCGAGCGCCACAAATTCGCGGAAGGTCCTGGGCGGGAACGACGGATGCACGATCATCAGCAGCGGCGTCGAGCCGATGAGCGTGATCGGCGCGAAATCCTTGAGCGTGTCGTACGGCGCCTTGCCGTACAGAGCCGGCGCCACCGCCAGCCCCGACTGGAATCCCGTCATCAGCGTGTAGCCGTCAGGTACCGCTTTCGTGAGCAGTTCGCCGGCGATCATGCCCGTCGCGCCGGGACGGTTGTCGACGATAACGGTCTGTCCCCACAGTTCGGTCAGCCGCTGCGCGACGATGCGGGTGATGACGTCGGTTGCGCCACCGGGGCTGAGGCCGATCAGGATGCGTACCGGTTTGACAGGATAATTCTGCGCAGCTGCCACACCCGCGCCCAGCGTGCCCACGACGAACGCCGCGGCGAGAAAAAGTCGTTTCATGTTTCCCCTCCTCGAAATGATTACAGCGGCCGCTAGCGGACCGTCTGCCATGCGTCCTTGCTACCCGCTTCCCGCACGCCATACTTGCGTACTGCCTTGGCGTCGAAATTGAACCCGATGCCAGGTGTCTGCGGCAGCAGCAAGTTGCCGTCCTTCGCCACCAGCTGGCGGTCGATCACCCGCCGGAAATTCACGATATGGTCGTCGGGCATGAACTCGACGTAACGCGCGTTGGGCGCCGAGGCCACCAGTTGCACGTGCACGTCATGCCAGGCATGCGGCGAGACCGTCACGCCGTAGCTGGCAGCGGTCGCGGCGATGCGCCGCCATTCCGTGATGCCGCCGCACACCGTTGCATCGGTCTGCAGTATCTCCGCCGCGCGCTTGTCGAGCATCTCCTTGAAACGCCACCGCCCCGCCTCGATCTCGCCGGTGGCCACAATCACCGGCGTCCGCTCCGCCAGCTTGGCGTGATTGTCCAGATCGTCCGGAGAAAACGGCTCCTCGATCCAGTACGGGTTGTAACGCTCGAAACGTGCCATGTAACGCAGCGCGGTGGGCAGATCGCGCCACGCGTTGTTCGCGTCCAGCATCAGCAGCACGTCGGGCCCGATGGCCTCCCGCGCTGCCCGCACCCGGGCTTCCTCCTCCTTGGGGGACAAGCGGCCGGTCTTCATCTTCACCGCCTTGAAACCGTCGCGCACGTGGCCCGCGAGTTCCTTGCCCAGTTTCTGCGGCGTCTTGCCCGGCTGGTAGTAGCCACCGCTCGCATAGGCCGGCACCCGGTCTTCCACCATCGCACCGAGATACCGGTAGAGCGGAAGCTTCGCGGCGCGCGCGTTGAGATCCCACAGCGCGGTATCGATGGCCGACAGCGCGCGCATGACGGCGCCCACCCGGCCCTGCAGCAGTGCTTCCTGGTACATCTCCTCCCACAATCCCTCGATGCGCAAGGACTCTTGGCCGATCAGGCGCGCGCCCAGCAAGTCCGTCACCGCGACCGACAGCAGCCGCCCCGAACTGTTGACCGCGTAGCAATAGCCGATGCCTTCCACGCCGTCTGTCGAGCGAACCTTGACGAGACAGTATTCGCGCGCCGTGACGGTACGCGTGGAGAAGGTGACCGCGTTATCAAGCGGTACGCGTGCGATACAAACCGAAACTGAAGCAATTTTTGGCATGGGTGACTCTGCAAATGTTGTAGGCGATCCCGCTCGCGGGACAGGTGTTGCCGCCGGGAACGGCGCGGCCTCGTCAGCGGCCGGTGAACGCCGGCTTGCGCTTCTCCATGAAGGCGCGGCGGCCCTCGACGTAGTCCTGGCTGGCGAAGCAGTCGGCGACCACGCGCTCGGTGAGCGCGGTGTCGCGCAGGCCGGCATCCTTAACGTATTCATCGATCACGCGCTTGGAAGCGAGGATCGACAGCGGGGCATTGCCGGCTAGCGTCTTCGCGTACGTGTCGACGAAAGCCTCGAGCTCGGACGCCAGCTGCACGTAATTGACGATGCCCAGCCGCAGCGCTTCCTGCGCCGTGCAGCGCCGCCCAGTGAACAGCAGGTCCTTGGCGGCCGACGGCCCGACGAGGTCGACAAGCTGGCCAAGGCGGTCGGCCGCGTAGCCGATCCCCAGCTTGGCGGCGGGGATGCCGAACTGCGCGTCCTCGGTGCAGATGCGGATGTCGCAGTTCAGCGCGATCGCCATGCCACCGCCCAGGCAGTAGCCACGGATCATGGCGACGGTGGGCTTGGCGCTACCCCGCAGCAGCTTGCGGAAGCGGTCGCCCGTTTTGTTGTAGTTCTCGACGTCCTCCTTCGTCGCGCGCGCCTGGTCGAACTTGGAGATGTCGCCGCCGGCCACGAAGGCCTTGTCGCCGGTTCCGGACAACACGATGACGCGGATCGCAGCATCGGCGAGGAAATCCTCCATCACGTCCGCCGCCGCGAGCGACATGTCGAGCGAGAACGCGTTGCGCTTCTCGGGATTGTTGAAAACGAGGTGGCCAGTGGCCCCGTTTTTTCTGGATAGTATCTTGTCGGTGCTCATGGTGCGCGCGTGCTCCTCATCGCTGGGGCTGGACCGGCAGCATGAACGCCACCGCGTTTATGGAGAGATTATTGCGCCGAACGCGAATGGGCCGCAATGCGGCCCGGGAAAAACGAAGACGAAGGGATAAAACGGAAAACGCGCGCGCCGCGAAAGCGCGGGATCAGAATCGGGATCGATCAGGACGACGGCGTCCGGGACCGGCCCGGACGGTCGTTTCAGCGGCTGCGGTTCGGCGCCGTCGACACCCGCTTGGCATGCGACGGGTGATAGACGTGCCCCTTGGCCTTGGCGTCGACCAGGCAGGCCTCGTAGTTCTTGTAGGCCTCGGCCGATTCGCGCAGCACTTCCTTGCTGGCCGAGAGCTGCTGCCACTTCCAGCGCTGGGTCTCGTCCATGTAAAAGCGCCAGATGAAGTTCATGAGTGCTCCTGCAGCCGGCGTTGGGGTCAGACCGTCTTGAGGTTGTCGGCGGAGGACTTGCCGTCCTTGCCCTTGACCAGTTCGTACTGGATTTTCTGGCCGTCGGTCAGGCTGATGCCCGCCTTGTCCACCGCCGAGATGTGCACGAACACGTCTTTCGAACCGTCATCCGGTGCGATGAAGCCGAAACCCTTGCCTGCGTTGAACCATTTCACGGTGCCGTTGGCCATGCCTGTCTCCTGAAGTAGTGGTGCGCGGTTGCGCGGTAGTGAATGCCACTCCGGATAGACTGGCAGCATTGGAGTTTACTCTCTATTGGCCCCCGACACCGGACTAAATCGGTCCGCCACAAGGGAGGTAAAACGCTGGCATCGCTGCACGGTAGGCCGCGTTCCGCGCGTCACCTGAGGTTCGCGGGCGCCTCCCGCCGCCACAGATGGACGCGCCAGCGCAGCGCGATGAACAGCGTGAACGCCAGGCCGACGATGCAGTACAGCGTCGCCATCGCCGGATAGCCGAAGCGCCCGATCAACGGGCCCGACAGCAGCAGCCCGATCGGCAGGCCGTAGATCGCCAGCATCCGGATGCCCATCACGCGGCCGCGAAACTGTGGCGCCGCGTTGCGCAGCAGCAGGGTCGCCATGGTGACCTGGCTCAGGCTTTGCACGAAGCCTGCCAGCACCAGTACCGGGATGCCCGTCGCCGGCTGCGTGAGGTGGGAGTACAGCAGCAACAGCGCGTACCATGCCGCGCACGCGACGAGCATGACGCGCCCCGGCCGCGTGCGGCCGCCGAGCCGGCTCACGACGATGGAGCCCAGCAGCGCACCAAAAGCCGTGCCCGCCACCATATAGCCGAGGCCCGTCTGATCGGTGTGGTAAATCTCCTTCGCGACGTACGGCTGCAGGCTGTTCATCAGCGGGAAAGCCGTCAGGTTGACGAGGAAGGCCAGCCCCATCGTCGCCAACAGTTGCGGCGTTCGCCACACGTATGCGAGTCCCTCGCGCAAATCACGCCACGATGACGGCGGCACGACGCTGCCGGCCGCGGCCGCGGACCGCGTATTCGCCACCTGCCGCGTCAACAGGACACCGGTGGCATACAACAACGCAATGACCACGTAGACCGGGCCCATGCCCAGCGCCGCGAACAGTCCGGCGCCCAGCAGAGCCCCGGCGATGCGGGCGGTATCGACGGTCGTGCGCAAAATGCCCATGCCGCCGATCAGCAGTGCTGGCGTCAGGTTCTCGGCCACCAGCGCGTAGCGTATCGCCATGTCGGACGGGCGCACCAGGCCGAAAAGGCCGACGATGACCAGCACGGATACCGGCGTCAGCAGGCCGGCGAATGCGAGGGCCATCAGCGTGGCCGCGAGCACGGCGTATAACGTCCGCATCCCGCACAGCAGGTTGCGGTGCCCTACCCGGTCGCCGGCCACACCGAACAGCGGCGAAACCAGCGTGCCCATGAACTGCAGCGCGCCGAACAGCGCGAGCATTTCCACCGAACCGGTCTCGACCAGAATGTACCAGCCGAGCACCAGCGCTTCCATCTCGAAGGCCCAGGAGGTCGTCAGGTCCGCGGTCCACTGGAAGCGGAAACTGCGGACGCGAAAGGGCGCGAGCACGGAGGATACGGGCGCCGCGCTCATCGCGCGGCGGCCTTGATCCTGCGGTTTCGCCTCATGCACTCCCCTCCTCCGTTCGCCACGGGACTCGCGGCGTTATTGTTGGTCGTTCGACGCTGCAACCGTTGTGATTTTACGGGATGCCCGTTCCCGCTTTCCCTTCCGCCCCTGCGGTCGCACGGCTGAGCATCCCGCCCGCGCCCATCATCGCCGCGCTGGTGAAGAACACGGACATGATGCCAAAGGCCGAGCCGATGCCGCCAAACACGAAGGGGCCCGCCAGGCGCGCGACGTTGTTCGCGGTCAGCCGCAGCCCCAGCGCCTCGCCCGTGCGCCCATGCGTGGAGCGGCCAAACATCAGCGTGGTGATCAGCGGCTGGCTGCACCCTGTGCCGAGGCCGAAGATGAACGCGACCACGCCGAGCGCGATCGCGTTCTCGAAAAACGGCATGAGCACGAAACCGAACGCGCCGATGTAAAACGACCACGCCAGCAGCCGCGCGCCGCCGAAGCGCGCCAGCAGTTGCGACAGCACGAAGCGCGTCACGAAAGAGGCCAGCGCGAACGCGGCCAGCACGGCCCCTATCGCCGTGGCGGAGAAGCCGAGGCCATAGCCGTAAATCGGGATGTAAAACTGGAACAGGTCGGTGCCGAGTTGCGCGAAGCTGCTGGTGGCCAGCAGCGGCATGACACCAGGATCGCGCAGCGACTTGAGGATGCTCGCGCCGGGCCCGGTCGGGCGGTTGCCACCCGGCAACAGGCGGCCCCACCGCCACAGCATCGCGCCGACCACCAGCGTCATGCCCGTCACCACCAGGCAGGCGATCGCATTGCCCCAGCCGTCGATCGAAAAACCGGCGATCAGCGGCGCGAGGAAGGTCGCCGCGGCGCCGGTCATGCTGAAATTGCTGAAGTTCTGCGCCCGCTGCTCCGACCGGCTCAGGAGGCCGACGAGGTTCTGCACGATGCCGAGAAACAGGGCGAACGACAGCCCGCTCAGCGCCGAGGCAACGTACAGCACCGGCATCGTCCCCGCGATGTACGGAATCACCGCGCCCACCGTGCCGAACAGCACGCTCAACCAGAGCGGCCAGCGCGGCCCGACGCGATCGGTAAAGGCACCGATCGCCCACGACAGGAGCAACGGGCACACGTAGAACACGCCGGTCAGGATGCCGATCTCGAACGGCTGCGCGCCGAGCGACAGGGCATACAGCGTGAAGACGATGCGGGCCGCGTTGGAGGCGGTAAAGCCGATCAGGGCGACCGCGAAAGTGAAGTAAAGCGCCATTCAGGCTTTCTTACAGCCGACTCGATGAAGAAGCAAGCAACCGCTTCTTCGGCAATATCCGCACGAACCCCGCTCCGGCGGGGTTCGTCGTTTCTGCCTTCCCTGCGCCGGCTCAGGCCGCCTTGATGGCGTCCGGATTCACCACGTTGGTCGGCTTGCCGTCCGCGTAGGCCAGGATCTGGTCGAAGATATCGGTGAACTGCAACTCGTATTCCTCGCGCGCCACGTAACCGATGTGCGGGGTGCATACCACGTTGTCCATGTTGAGCAGCGGATGCGTGGTGTCGAGCAGCGGCTCTTCCTCGAACACATCGATCGCCGCCATGCCGGGGCGGCCGGACTTGAGGGCCGCCACCAGCGCGCCCGGCTCGATCAGCGGCGCACGGCTGGTGTTGACGATGAGCGCCGTCGGCTTCATGCGGGCGAGGTCGCTGGCCTTGACGATGCCGCGAGTAGCATCCACCAGTCGCAGGTGCAGCGAGATCACGTCGCACTCGGCAAAGAAGGCCTCCTTGCTCGCCGAGGGTGTGTAGCCGTCGGCCGCCGCCAGCGCGCGGGACGCTTCGCGCGCCCAGACTCTTACCTCCATCCCGAAAGCTCTGGCATAACCGGCGACGACTTTTGCGATGCGCCCGTAGCCGTACACGCCGAAGGTTTTGCCGCGCAGCCCAGTGCCCACGCCGCACTGCCAGCGCCCGGCCCGCAGCGAATTCATCTGCTGCGGGATCTGCCGCACGGCGGCCAGCGTCAGCGCCCAGGTCAGTTCCGCCGTCGAGTAGGACGGCTTGCCGGGGTGCTGACTGGAGGACAGGATGACGCCGCGACGCGTGCACACGTCCACGTCGATGTGCGGATAGACGCTGCGCTGGCTGATCAGCTTCAGCTTCGGCAAGCGCTCGAGCAGAGCGCCGCGGATCGCCGTCCGCTCGCGGATCAGCACCAGGGCTTCGGTATCCTTGAGCCGCTCGGCCAGGCCATCGGTATCCTGGACATGGTCGTTCCAGATCGTGACTTGATGCCCGGCCAGCTTGGGAAAGCAAGCGAGCGTGCGGACGGTGTCGTGATAGTCGTCGAGGATGGTGATGTTCATGGTTTCAACAAGATTGGGCTCAGCGCACGGGGATCGCGCCGCCCATCGTGCCCTAGGGTGCCGGCGCAGCCGCCGCCGCAGAAGCGGCGCGCGCAAAGGTTTCGTACAACGTCCAGTCGAGCGGATGCTCGTCGAGCGTCTGCGGATTCCACATCCGCCGCGGCAAGTCGAATATGTCGCCGCCGTAAACGTGCAGTCCGATCGCGGGGACGCTGCCAAGACACTCCGCAACATGCACCGCGTCCGCCAGCATCGGCAGCACTGACCCGCGCGTGAGCGTTACCTCGCCAGCCTTGCGCAGCGTGCCGTGCTCCCGCCGGTACAGCGTGTTCTTTTCCTCGCCGGACAGCAGCAGGATCGTCGCCCAGGTGCCGTGGTCGTGCGGCGGCGTGCGGCGGCCGGCGGGAAAGCACACCTTCAGCAGCGTCAGATTCGGCGAGCGGTAGAACACCTGCCGCGCATTCCCGCCGACACCTGACACGAACGCCAGCGCCTGTTCGACCGCGCCGGCATCACCGCGCAGTTCATCCACGACGGCGCGCACCGCTGGCATCGGGTTCGCGGCGTCAGCCGCCCGCGCGAATCGCGCGACGAGTTCATGCACTTTCATGGTGGTGTCCGCTCCGTTGCCAGACCCCATTTAACCACGCCACCCGCTGCGGCTCCGCAAGCTTGGGGGATGCTCATAAAGTAGGCCCGACCCCCTGTCCGCGCCAACCTTCGAATCCGCCACCCAGCTCGCCGGGCGCACAACCGGCACGCCCCGGTCCCGCCCTTGACGTGGATCAAACCGTGCGGCTGGGTTTCCCGTACGATACGAACCATCATCCTTACCGTCAGGCGGAACCTCCCATGACCATACTGACCAAAGCACAGGCCGCCGGCATCGGCGCGGCGCTGAATGCACGACAGCAGAAACTGCGCGAGGAAATCCGCGGGGCGCTGGTCGCCTCCGGCACCGACGAGCACCAGCAGCTGGCGGGTGCGGTGCACGACGCCGGCGACGAAGCCGTGGCCAATCTGCTGCACGACGTCACGCTGGAAAGCGTGCACCGCGACGTCCAGGAACTGCGCGCGGTGGAAGCCGCGCTCGACCGGCTCGCGCAGGGCCAACTCGGCACCTGCACGGACTGCGGCGGGCCGGTCGGCGCCAGGCGCCTGGAAGCGCTTCCCACGGCGACGCGCTGCATTGCCTGCGAGGAAAGACACGACAAGACCCACGCGCACGCCGCGGCGCCGAAACTCTGAACACACTGCGTTGAAGCTTACCTTCCACGGCGCCGCCGGCGAGGTCACCGGATCGTGTTACCGCGTCGAAACCGGCGGGGTGCAGTTCCTGCTGGACTGCGGCATGTTCCAAGGTGGCCGCCTCGCCGAGCGCAAGAACCGGCGCTTTGCGTTTGAGCCGCGCGAAATCGCGTTCGTGCTGCTGTCGCACGCGCACATCGACCACTCCGGCCTGCTGCCGCGCCTCGCGGCGCAGGGTTTCCGCGGGCCGGTCTATGCCACCCCGGCCACCTGCGACCTGCTCGGGGTGATGCTGCCGGACAGCGGGCACCTGCAGGAGGTAGAAGCCCGGCGCGACGGCAGCGTACCGCTCTACACCGAGGCCGAGGCCCGCGCGAGCCTGCAGTTGCTGAAGCCCGTGCCCTACGGTACGCCGCTGGTACCGCACACCGGCGTGCGCTGCACCTACCGCGATGCCGGCCATATCCTCGGCTCGGCGATCATCGAAGTCGTGGCCGGCGGGCGCACGCTCGTGTTCTCCGGCGACCTCGGCCAGCCGGACCGCCCGATTGTTGACGATCCCGCGCGCATCACCGCCGCCGACGTTCTTCTCGTCGAATCCACCTACGGCGACCGCTCCCACAAGACCCTCGTGCAGACGCTGGACGAGTTCGCCTACGCGCTGAATGACACGCTCGCCAGCCGCAAGGGCAACGTCATCATTCCCTCCTTCGCCGTCGGCCGCACGCAGGAGCTCCTGTACTACATCGCTGAGTTGCAGAAGGCCAAGCGCGTGCCGCGGATGGACGTCTACGTGGACTCGCCGATGGCGACGGCGGCCACCCGCATCACGCTCAAGTATTCGAAGCTGCCCGACATGGATCATGTGCGCTTCACCGAAAGCGTCGAGGAATCGATGCGCATCAACAAGATCCGCGCTGGCGCAGTGATCATCTCGGCCAGCGGCATGTGTGATGGCGGACGCATCCGCCATCACCTCCGCCACAACATCGGGCGCCCCGAGTGCGCGATCGTCTTCGTCGGTTTCCAGGCCTCCGGAACGCTCGGCCGCCGCATCGTGGACGGCGCCAAGTCGGTGCGCATGTTCGGCGAAATCCATCCCGTTCGCGCGAAGGTGTTCACGATCAACGGCCTCTCGGCGCACGCCGACCAGGCCGCCCTGCTCGGCTGGCTCGACGGCTTCCGCCAGCCGCCGGCGCAGACCTGGGTTGTGCACGGCGAGCCGCTGCCCGCCCATGCCCTTTGCG
Source organism: uncultured Streptomycetaceae bacterium (assembly GCA_964641785.1). Lineage (GTDB taxonomy): Bacteria > Pseudomonadota > Gammaproteobacteria > Burkholderiales > SG8-41 > CAZXNF01. The sequence continues at coordinate 29,120 of CAZXNF010000001.1, forward strand.
ACCGCATCCGCGAAGGCGGGTGGAAGGCGGACGTTGCGCAGCCAGGACAGACCATCGATCTCAGCCGGCCATAGCGCGTCGCACAGCGAGCCCCGCTGCACACTTTGCACCGGTCGTATCGACATCCGCGACCCCGGCACCTTCCCGCCGTCGGGGTAACGGAATCACCTATGATTCGTTCGCGACACCCCAGTGCGAAGGGAAATGATGAAACCATGGCTGATCTGCAGGGCCTGCAGTCTGCTGCCGGCGTCTCCGGTCGCCGTCGCGGCGGCGCCGCCCGTGGCCTGCGGGGATCGCTGCCTGGCGCTGCAGGGAAGGAAGGGCGCCGATTTCGGACTGGGGTTTGCGGTTGCTTATACGACGACTGCCACGACGCCGGGCTGCGTCACCGTCAACCGGCTCGCCGGCGTGACCACCCAGCAGACGCGCACCGTCTTCCTGCTGCCCGTGCGCAAGGGTGAGACCTATCGCATCGACCTCCCGCTCGACACGCACGTGGGCGGCGCGTGCGGGTGGAAACCGGCGGGCGTATTTATCGACGTGGTGAGCGTGGCGCCTCGGCGCGAACCGCCGAAGCCGGGGTACACGCTGTTCCTGTTTGGCGACGCGCCGGGAACGCTCCAGCGGCTCGACCTTCTGTGCCGGCGCACCGCGTACCGGCGAGCCTCCGGCGCCGAGCAGGCGGCCTATCAGTGCCAGACGGAAGGACAGACCGCGATTCCCCCGCTGGGCCCGGGCAGTCACACCGTGGAGCTGAATCTGAAGGCGCGACCGTGACCATCATCCTCTAGAATCGCCTCACAACACATCGTCGACAGTCTGGAGGAAGTCATGAACATCACCGCTGTACTCGCGGCGGCTACGATCGCGCTTGCAGCGGCAGCGCAGGATGCTGCCGCCCAGAACTATCCCGACAAGCCGATCCGCCTGATCATTCCCTACGCGCCGGGCGGCACCACCGACATTCTCGGCCGCGCGATCGCGCAGAAGCTTACGGAAGCCTTCGGGCAGACCGTGGTGCCGGACAATCGGGCCGGCGCGGGGGGCAATCTCGGCTCGGAGATCGCGGCGAAATCGCCGGGCGACGGCTACACGCTGCTGCTGGCGCCCGTGAGCCCGATGGCGATCAACGTCAGCCTCTACGGCGACAAGATGAAGTTCAACCCGGAGAAGGACTTCACCCCGCTCACGCTGATCGCCAAGGTGCCGCTGCTGCTGGCGGTCCATCCCAGCGTGCCGGCGCGGAACATCAAGCAGTTCATCGCCATCGCCAAGGCGCAGCCCGGAAAACTGACCTACGGCTCCTCCGGCAACGGCAGCTCCAACCACCTCACCGGCGAGATGTTCAAGTCCGCGGCCGGCATCGACATGCTGCATATTCCCTACAAGGGCGGGGCGCCGGCGGCGGTAGCGCTGATGTCGGGAGACATCGACATGGCCGTACTCCAGGTGCCGTCCGCTGGTGTGCTGGTGAAAGCGGGCCGCCTGCGCGCGCTCGGCGTATCGAGCCCCAAGCGTTCGGTAGCGCTGCCCGAAGTACCGACCATCGCCGAATCCGGACTGCCGGGATTCGAAGCCACATCCTGGTACTGCATCGTCGCGCCGGCGGGCCTGCCGAAACCGGTCGTCACCAAGCTGCACGCCGCGCTGGTCAAGCTCCTGAATAGCCCCGAGATCCGCGACCGCCTGGTCGCCGAGGGCGCGGAAGTCGAAACCACCACGCCGGAAGAGTTGATGGTGTTCGTGCGCAGCGAGATCGTGCGCTGGTCGAAAGCTGTCAAGGCCTCCGGGGCGAAACTCGACTGATCCGTGCAGGCATTGATCGTGCTTTCCGTGTGACGGACCGGCCCGGGCTCGCTGCCCCGTCGCCGGACCTCGAAGAACCCACGCAAGGATCTGCCGCTATGTCGTTTCGTCCCACACTGCTCGTTCTGCTCTGCGTGTTCAGCGCGCTCGCCACCCACGCGCACGCGCAAACCTACCCCGCCCGCGCCGTACGCGTCGTCGTGCCCTTCCCACCCGGCGGTACCGATTTCATCGGCCGCGTGGTCTCGCAGAAACTGAGCGAGGCGTGGGGCCAGCCCGTCGTGGTGGAGAACCGCCCCGGCGGCACCACCGTCATCGGCACTGAAATCGTGGCCAAGGCGCCGCCCGACGGTTACACGCTGCTCGTCACACCCGTGCCCTTCGCCATCGTGCCGAACATCTCGACCAAGCTGCCCTACGACCCGATCAAGGATTTCGAACCGATCGCACTTTTCAACATCACGCCGCTCGTGTTCGTGGTGAACCCCACGGTGCCAGCCAAAACGATCAAGGATCTCATCGCCATCGCCAAAGCCAGGCCCGGCCTGCTCAATTTCGCCACTTCCGGCATCGGCAGCTCCAACCACCTCGCTGGCGAGTTGTTCAATGTCATGGCGGGCGTGAAGATCGAGCACGTGCCCTACAAGGGCAGCGCGCCCGCGATGATCGACCTTGTTGGCGGCCACGTCGATCTTGCCGTCACCACACTCACCTCCGCGGTGCCGCTGATCAAGGCCGGCAAACTGCGCCCGCTCGCCGTCACCAGCCTACAACGCTCCCCGGACTATCCGGACATCCCGACGATGAACGAGTCCGGCCTCAAGGGCTTTCAGGCGGTGGCCTGGAACGGGCTCAGCGCGCCGGCACGCACGCCGAAAGACATCGTCAACAAGATCAACGCGGACGTTGCCACGGCGCTACGCTCGCCCGACGTGATCGAAAAATTCAAGAACGAAGGCGCGCAGCCGCTCAGCATGACGCCGCCCGAGTTCAGCGCCTTCATCCGGGACGAGTTGGTCAAGTGGGGTAAAGTCGTGGCCTTCGCCAAGATCAAGTCGCTGTAATCCCCCGCCTCCATTTACGGTTCCAGTCATGACCAAGCAGAGAAGTGATGCCATGGGCGATCTCGCCGCGCTCGAGCGCGCGATCGCCGCCAGCCCTTACGACGCGCTCGTCGCCGTCTCCCCGGAAAACGTGCGTTACGTCGGCGACGTGCACATCGACACCCAGCGCCGCATCCGCGACCGCCTCGCCTTCATCATCTGGCCGAAGCACGGGCAACCGGTCTTTCTGGTGTGCGAGATGGAGGCGTCCTACGTCCGCGCCAACAGCTGGATCACGGAGGTCCGCACCTACCAGGAGTTCGTCGAGGATCCGATGGCCGTGCTGGCCGGCATCCTGCGCGAACTCAAGGCGGATGCCGGACAGGTCGCGGTCGAGACCGCCTACCTCGCCGCCCGCTATTGCGATGAACTCAAGCGGCAGTGCCCGCAACTCGCCATCAGCCCGGCCGAGCCGCTACTGGCGAAAGTACGCATGTTCAAGACGCCGCGCGAGAAAGCGCAGATCATCTTTGCCTTCCAGGCCACCGAGAAGGCGTTCCTGCATGCCTTCTCCACCGCCAAGGTCGGCGAGCCGGAACGCGACATGGCCATACGGCTGGCCGAGGCCATCCTGGCCGAAGGCGCGGACCTGATCAACGCCAACCACTGCAACGCCGGTACTAACACCAGCTTCCCGCACATGGCGCCCTCGGACTACCGCCTGCAGAAGGGCGACATCCTGAAGGGAGATTCGGGCGGCTTGTTCAAGCAGTATCTGTCGAACGTTGGCCGCACGGCCAAGCTCGGCAAACCGACGGACGAGGACCTGTCGATCTGGGGCAAGCTGCGCGAAGTGCATCACAAGGTGATCGATCAGTGCCGGGTGGGCAAGACTGGCCGCGAACTGTTCGAACTGGCCAAAACCACGCAGATCGGGCTCGGCCTGCCCTTCACCTACTCACACAACGGCCACTCCATCGGTCTGAACGGCCACGAACACCCGATCATCAACCCTCACGAGGAAATCCCGTACGAGGTGGGCATGCTCACGACGGTGGAAACCCGCGTGCGTTTCGCGGGCAAGGTCGGCTACCACATGGAAGACATCATCGAGATCACCGACGGCCCCCCGATCTGGCACGCCAAGTACTTCCCGAACGAGGAACTGCTGGTCGTCGACTGAGCGTCGGCGCCAGCGGGCGCGCCTCAGGGGGCGGGCTTGGGCATGCCCCACTTCATGCGCATGCTGGCGTTCTGGCAAGTGCTGTTGAGATCGTCCCGCAAGGCTTCGTCGGTCAGCACCGCCGGCGCATCGAGGAATCCCTCCTTCACGAGTTTTTTCTCGATCTCCTGCCAGCCGAAATGCTGGCCTGACTCCGCCATCTGCCGGGCGATCTTGGTGATATCGGCACTGCGATCTGAATCGGGTTCCATAGGGCACCTCCACCGGCACGGTAAATCCAGAGAACGCTGCAGCTTAGGGCGATATCGTAGCGCCAGCGAAGGTCAAAACGCACGCTCTTCTTCAGCAGCGTGCGCCGTGTCGCCCCTGTAGGAGAAAGTCAGCCTCACGCTGACAGGTACGCCTGCCGGACAGTGAGACGATGCGGGTGTCGGTTGCGCTTCTCCCTGGGCGCGCAGATCCGACACTGGCCCGCCGGCTCAAGTCCCCTGTCTTCGCCGGCGGGCTTTTCTTTTGCCCCCCTCGCTACGCGCGATCCTGTCGATACCGGCCGACCTCCTGGCGAAAAATACCGGCAGTAGTAATCCCCATTTCCGTCGCTCCCCTATCCGCGCTGGACGCGCTGAGAGGCAACGACTGGCGGATCCAGATCGACGACGCGATGAACCGGATCTCGCAGCCGGGCGGCCGGATCTACGTACGTAAAAAAGCCCGGTCCGAAAACACCGGGCCGGGCCTTCCGTCGCGCCGCTACCGGTTACATCCGGCCGCTAGGGCTCGAATCTCGTGAACCCGCGTACGGCGCGGACGGATCAGCACTCGCGTTCGGATTCTGGTCGTAGCCAGACCGCGAACGCGCATCGCGGTCGTACTGCGTGCCGGTGTTCGCCTGGTTGAACGCCTTCTGGCGATCCCGGTTGGACAATGCGCCGGGGCCGGGGGCGGACCCTTCGCTGACGCCGCCGTTCTCGTTGAAGTCATTGGAACTGCGCGACGGCGGCTGGACCATGGTCTGACTGAACGCGAATTGCGCGCCCAGCGTCAGGGTCGAAGCGAGCAGCAGGGTGGTGAGGGATTTGTGCATGGTGTCTCCGGTTGGCTAACGTACACGCGCATGTTGCGCTGCTGCCCAGGTTCACCCTGTCGGACACTTCCTCATTTCTGAGTAGGACTAACCCACTCTCCCGGTCGAAAATTCCACGTCCGAAACCACGCCCTTCGTGTCGAAGGTAACTATCAGCACCTTGCGGGAAACGCGGAGGTTGAACGCCGTGCCCCGCGTCTCGACGTGGGCATAGACCGCCGCTTGCATGCCTGGCGTCTTGATCATCGGATAAACGTAATAGCCGCCCGGCTTGCCGAACCACTGCAGGACTTCCGCCCGGGTCGTCTTGCCTTTGACGATATACGGCACCCGGCCAGCGTCGAAGTCGGTGCTGTCCGCCGGCCCGGACGACGTGAATTCACTGCCGACCAGCAGCTTGTCGTAGAAGGAGTAGGTGGCGGCACGCCCGGCAGTCTCACCATAGGAAATGGTGGTGATGTTCCTGTCGTTCCTGACGAGCGTGCCGGTCTGGCGCGGCGGCCCCAGCTTTGCCACGACTGCCGAGTAGTTGGTCTGGCCGTACTTAAAGGTGTCCGCATCGGGACGGACTAAATCGGTTCCGGCGCAGCCCGCCAGCGCGGATACCGCTACACAGGCCAGCATCCGCCTCAAAGTCGATCCCATGTGCATACTCCCTGTCTGTCCGCTCGCGGGCTGCATGCTCGTGGCCGGGACCTCCGATTATCGGTGCCGCCGCTGAAAACAGGCAACTCACATCGCTGTGCGCACAACGCGTGAAGCGGCTGGCCAGCACCATGCGGTAATATGCGGCCGGCAAAATCCTCCGCCTGCCCGCCACTGATCCCAGGATTCGTGCATGAGCGCCCCGACCCGTTTCGCCCGTTTCAACACTCCCCGCGCAGTACTTGCAGTGCTGCTGGCGCTGCCGGCCATTTCGGGGGCCGCCTTCGCGCAAGCACCCTACCCCTCGAAAACCATCCGCATCGTCGTACCGGCCGTTCCCGCCGGCGGCACGGACATCCTGGCGCGGCTGCTCAGCCCGAAGCTGACCGATGCCTTCGGCCAGACCATCGTCGTCGACAACCGCGGCGGCGCCTTCACCAACATCGGCACCGAGATCGTCGCGCGGTCAGCGCCTGACGGCTACACCGTGCTGATCGCCACCACGCCGCACGCGATCAATCCCACGTTGCTGCCCAAGCTGCCCTTCGATCCGATCAATGACTTCACCATGATCAGCCAGCTCGCCCTGACGCAGACCGTGCTGGTGGTGCACCCGTCGCTGCCGGTCACCAACGTCAAGGAGTTCATTGCGCTGGCCAAAGCCAAACCCGGCTCGCTGACGGCCGGCACCGCGGGCGGCAACTCGGCCTACCTCGCCGTGGAAATGCTCAAGTCGATGGCCAAAATCGAAGCCGTCAACATCCCCTACAAGGGCGCGGGCCAGGCGCTGAACGACACCGTCGCCGGCCACGTGCAGTTCCAGGTCAACACGCTGCTCGCCGCGCTGCCCTTCATCCAGAGCGGCCGCCTGCGCGCCATCGGGGTATGCGGCGCCAAGCGGGCAGCCGCCTTGCCCGACGTGCAGACCGTGGCAGAAACGGTAAAAGGCTTCGAGTCCAGTGGCTGGTACGCGCTGATGGGCCCCGCCGGCATGCAGCGCG
>CAZXNF010000002.1:0-20299 GCA_964641785.1 uncultured Streptomycetaceae bacterium
CGACGAGCCGACCACCGCGCTGGATGTGACGATCCAGGCGCAGATCCTCGACCTGATGCGCGAACTGAAGGCCAAGACCGGCGCGGCGATTGTGCTGATCACCCACGACCTCGGCGTGGTCGCGGAGATGGCGCAGCGCGTGGTGGTGATGTATGCCGGACGCAAGGTCGAGGAGGCGCCCGTGGCGGCGCTGTTCGCGCAGCCACGACATCCGTACACGCGGGGCCTGCTGCGGTCGATTCCGCACCTCGGCGTCGCGCAGCGCGATGGCGAGCGCCCGCGGCTCGCGGAAATCCCCGGCACGGTGCCCTCGCTGAAAGAGGCGATTCCGGGCTGTCTGTTCGCCCCGCGTTGCGCGTACGCCACCGAGCAGTGCCATCGGGAACATCCGCCGCTGGAGACCAAGGCGCCGGGGCATACGGTGGCCTGCTGGGAGGCGGACCGTTTATGAACGCGCCGGCGAACGTCCTGCTCGAGGTTAGCGGCCTCAAGAAACACTACCCGGTGCGCCAGGGCCTGTTCGGCCGCGTGACCGGCCGCGTGCACGCGGTGGACGGCATCTCGTTCTGGATCGCGGAAGGCGAGACGCTGGGCCTGGTCGGGGAGTCCGGTTGCGGCAAGTCCACCGCCGGCAAGACCCTCCTGCGGCTGATCGATCCGACCGCGGGCGAAATCCGCTGGCGTGGCCGCCGCATCGACGGCCTGTCGCCCGCGCAGATGCGGCCGTTCCGCCGCGAACTGCAGGTGGTGTTCCAGGATCCGTACGCTTCGCTCAACCCGCGCATGCGCGCCGCCGACATCGTGGGCGAACCCATCCGCAATTTCGAGACCGCATCGGGCAGTGAAGTCCGCGAGCGCGTCGCGGCCCTGTTCGACAAGGTCGGCCTGCGGCCCGACCAGATGATCAAGTATCCCTACGAATTCTCCGGCGGTCAGCGCCAGCGGCTGGGCATCGCGCGCGCGCTCGCGCTCAAGCCGCGTCTCATCGTGTGCGATGAGCCGGTGTCGGCGCTCGACGTGTCGGTGCAGGCGCAGGTGATCAACCTGCTGATGGACCTGCAGCAGGAGATGGGACTGTCCTACCTGTTCGTCGCCCACGACCTGGGCGTGGTCGAGCACATCAGCCATCGCGTGGCGGTGATGTATCTCGGGCAGATCGTCGAGCTTGCGCCGACGCGGGACCTGTTCGCGCGCCCGCAGCATCCGTATACCGAAGCGCTGCTGTCCGCCGTGCCGGTGCCGGACCCGCTCGCCAAGCGCAACCGCATCATCCTCGCCGGCGACGTCCCGAGTCCGATCCATCCGCCGTCCGGCTGCCGGTTCCATACGCGCTGTCCGTACGTGATGGACCGCTGCCGGACCGAAACGCCGGCGATCCGCGAAACGGCGCCCGGACATTTTGTCGCCTGCCACCTGCGCGAGGGCGCGGCCGCCGGCTGAGCGCGCGGCGTGGTGTAAGCTGCCCTTTCCTTTTTTGTGCAACCGGAGACGCTCATGGAGTTCCCCGATTCGCTCGCCGCGGAGGCGCGCCGGGTCATCGAACGCACGGAAGAGCTGCTGGCGGCCACTGTCGGCGCCGTCGGCGATCGCGTGGACGACACGCGCGCCAGCCTCACGTCGCGGCTGCGCCGCGTGAAATCCGAACTCGCCGACCTTGAATACGCGGCGCGCAAGCACGGCAAGCGCGCGGTGCGCGTAGTGGACGGCTACGCGCGCGACAACCCCTGGCCGGTGGCGGGCATTGCCGCCGTCGTGGCGGCAGCGATCGCGCTGATCGTGCTGTCGCAGCGCGACGACTGATCCGGGCTTCGATGGGCGCGCCGGACGCGGTTAAGCTCACCCGGGAACTGCTGGGCTACAACACGATCAACCCGCCCGGCGCGGAGGAGGGCTGCGCGCGCCATCTGGGCGATCTCCTCGCGGGGGCGGGCTTCAAGGTCGATTACGCGGCCTTTGCCCCCGGCCGCGTTAGCGTGGTTGCCCGCATCGGCGGCAACGACCGCAAGGCGCCGCTCGGCTTCACCGGGCACATCGATACCGTGCCGCTGGGTTCTACCGCCTGGCAGCAGGATGCGTTTGGCGCGAGCCAGGAGGGCGGCAAACTCTACGGGCGCGGCTCGACCGACATGAAGAGCGGCGTGGCCGCTTTTGTGGTGGCCGCGCTGGCGCGCAAGGAGCAGCTCGCGCGCGGGCCCGGGGCGACGCTCGCCATCACGGCGGATGAAGAGTGCGGATGCGGCGGCGCGGCGCATCTGGTCGAGCGCGGCCTGCTGGGCCCGGTGGGGGCGCTGGTGGTGGGCGAGCCGACCGCCAACTACCCGCTGATCGGCCACAAGGGCGCGCTGTGGCTGAAGGCGATCGCGCACGGCGTGACGGCGCACGGCTCCATGCCCGAGCGCGGCGACAACGCGATCCACAAGGCGGCCGAGGCCGTTGCCAAGCTGGTGCGCTTCGAGTTCGGAGTCGCGGCGCATCCGCTGATGGGCGGGCCCACGCTCAACATCGGCACCATCGAAGGTGGCATGAACATCAACTCGGTGCCGGACCGCGCGGCCATCGGCATCGACATGCGGACCATCCCCGGGCAGGACCATGCCGCGGTGCGCACCGAACTGGCTCACCTGCTCGGCCCCGCCTTCACCTTCGAAACCATGATTGACGTAGGGCCGGTCAGCACCGATGCCGCCCATCCCTGGGTGCAGCGCGTGTACGACACCATGACGCCGCTGCTCGGCGCGCGGCCGGAAGCGCGCACGGTTACCTACTTCACGGACGCTGCGGTGCTGAAGCGCGTCTGGCGCGATGTGCCGGTCGTCGTGCTGGGGCCCGGCGAGCCGCAACTGGCGCACCAGACTGATGAGTATTGCCAGGTGGACCGTATCGGGCAGGCGACCGAGGCCTACATGCGCCTGATCGACGACTGGTGTGGCGCATGAACGGGCTTAACCTTCTGTCCGCGACGGAGGCGGTGCGCCAGCTCGCCGACCGCAAGATCACGGCAGTACAACTGCTCGACGCCTGCCTCGAACGCATCGCCGCGCGCGAACCGGTGGTCGGCGCGTGGATGCAACTCGATATCACAGCGGCGCGCGCACGGGCGCAGGCGCTGGACGCCGGCCCGGTGCAGGGGCTGCTGCACGGCCTGCCGCTCGGCGTGAAGGACCTGATGGATACGGCGGACCTGCCCACGGGCTACGGGTCGCCGATCTACGCCGGGCACCGGCCGGCGTGGGATGCTGCGGCGGTGGCGATGGCGCGCGCGGCCGGCGCGGTGGTCGTCGGCAAGACCGTGACTACGGAATTCGCGACCTTCTTCCCCGGCAAGACCGCCAATCCGCACAACCCCGGACACACGCCGGGCGGCTCGTCATCGGGCTCGGCCGCCGCAGTGGCGGATTTCATGGTGCCGTTCGCCTTCGGCACGCAGACGGCCGGCTCCATCATCCGGCCGGCAGCGTTTTGCGGAGCTGTGGGCTACAAACCCAGCTTCGGCACGGCGAGCCGCGTCGGCGTGAAGGCCCTGTGCGACACGCTCGATACCGTTGGTGCGCTTGCCCGCACAGTCGCGGACGCGGCATTGCTGGTCGCGGCGGTCAGCGGACAGCGCGACCTCCTGCTCGAACGGCCGCTGGACCGCGCGCCGCGCGTGGGCCTGTGCCGCACCTACGAATGGAAACACGTGCAGCCCGCGACCGAGGCCGCCTTCGAACGCGCCCGCGCGCAACTCGGAACAGCCGGCGTCAAGCTGAAGGACGTCGACCTGCCGCCGCAGTTCGCCGGGCTGGTGCAAGCGCAGACCGACATCATGGGCTACGAACTGGCGCAGTCGCTGGCCTACGAGCGCCTCACGCACCACGCGCAACTGTCACCGCGGCTGCAGCAGATGATCGCCGACGGAATGGCGGTGACTCCCGAACGCTACGCCGCGGCGATCGCGCTGGCGCGCGGCTGTCGACGCGCATTGCCGCAGGTGTTCACCGACGTGGATGTGCTGCTCGCCCCGAGCGCGGCGGGCGAGGCGCCGGCGGGGCTGGCCGCGACCGGCGACCCGCTGTTCAACCGGATCTGGACGCTGTTGCACACGCCCTGCGTGCATCTGCCGTTTACGACCGGGCCGCAGGGGCTGCCGGTCGGCTTGCAGGCGATCGGTAATGTTGGCGCGGATCGCGAGACGCTGGCGGCGGCGGAGTGGTTGCTGGCGCGGTTGCGGGGCTAGGCGGACGGGAGGGCAGGCAAAAGGCCCCATTCGCTCAGGTAGTCGTCTTCGCCAAAGTAACAAGGCTCGCGGTTGTGGCCGCGCTGCACGATGTGCAGCGGAACGCCGTCGAGGTGAATGCGGGCGCGGCGGAGCATGCGCCCATCATAGCAATATCGCGCCCTTTGTCGTCTTGCTCTTGGCTTTGTCGTCTTTCTGTTCCGGTGTGACAAAGCCGATAGGTCGTTTAGGTGGATCAGGCGGAGTCATCAGCGCCCGTATCGCTTCAAACACATGTTTGAGTTGCGCGCGTGCATTGCGGCTGAAGGCATCGTGTTGCATCGCCAGTGTTTCGGTTTTCTTCTCCAATTCGTTGAGCCGCCTGGCGAGGTCGTGGTGCGTCGCGGCCAGCTCTCTTACTTGTACAAACGCCCGTACCATGTATACGGATACTTCGGTGGCGCGCGGCGTATTCAGGATGGTTGCCCCATGATTGCGCCGTGTTCGGTGAAGGCGCAAGGGGCGTAGCGGCGACCACCACGGCCGGTGTTTGAGATCGCAATTTGCGATCTCAAAGCGGCATGCTCCGCGTCGGTGAGCTGGTACATGAAATCGTGCGGAAAGCGCGCGAGATTGCGCCGCACGGCCTCGTTAAAGCGACCGGTCGAGACGCCATAGAGCCCAGCGAGATCGGCATCGATCATGATCTTGTGACCACGGATCATGAGGATGCGATGCTCGATGCGCTCAACGATGGCGGTGGTTGCTTTCATGGTGCTTTGGGAATCAGTATCTCATCCAGCGCTGGTAACCGGGGATGCCCGCCACGGCCCGACTCAGCCGGCGGCAAGCACCGGATGCCGCGCGAGCCAGTTCGTCGCGCGCTCGTACGCATGGCCGACGCGGTAGAGGAGCGCCTCGCTGAAAGGCTTGCCGACGATCTGCATGCCCAGCGGCAGCCCCGTCTTGCTGAAACCGACCGGCACCGCGAGCGCGGGGCTGCCGGTGACGTTGAAAGGCCCCCGCGCCTGACGGCCGTAAGTGCGATCGAGTTCCGCGGGATCATCGATGCGACATGCGGGATCCAGTGCGCTCGCGGTGATCGCGACATCGATGCCGGAAAACAACGCATGAAACGCGCGCGTTAGCCGGGCGCGCACGCGCAGCGCGTTGATGTAGTCGGCGGAACTAATGAAAGCGCCGGCCAGAATCCGCTCGCGGGTAAGGCTCGCGTAGTCGCCGGGGCGCTCCTGCAGCCATCGCTCGTGTATGGCGTAGGCCTCCGCGGCAAGGATGATGCGGTTGCAGGCCGCGTACTCGTCCAGTGGCGCGGTTTCTATTTCCCGCACCTGCGCGCCGAGCCCGGCGAGCACCTCCAGCGCGGCTTCGATCGCGCCCACCATCTCCGCTTCGCCCTGCATGTCGCGCTGGTAGAAGTGACGGATGACGCCGATCTTCAGCCCCTTGACGCCCCCCTGCAGGGCGGCGGCGTAACCGCCCGCGGGGGCTTCGGCGCTGGCGGGGTCGAGTACGTCGCGTCCGGCGATGAGGTCGAGCAGCAGCGCGTTGTCCTCGACGCTGCGCGTGAGCGGACCGACATGATCGAGAGAGTATGCAAGCGGAAAGACACCGCGCCGGCTGACCAGGCCGTAAGTGCCCTTCATGCCGACGACTCCGCACAGCGTGGCGGGATTGCGGATCGAGCCTCCCGTGTCGGAGCCGATCGCCGCCGGCACGAAACCCGCGGCGGTTGCCACGCCGGAGCCGCTCGACGAGCCGCCGCAAAAATGATCCCGATTCCACGGGTTGCGGGCGGGCGGCCAGGGCAGATCGAAACACGGGCCGCCGGTGGCGAACTCGTGCGTTGAGAGCTTGCCCATGAATACGCCGCCGGCCGCCCGCAGCTTCTGCGCCACGGCGCTGTCGGCGGCGGCGACGTTGTCCGCGAGGATTTTCGAGTGCGCCGTCGTCGGCAGTCCGGCGTAATCCACGATGTCTTTCAGCGCGTAGGGCACCCCGTGCAAAGGCCCTCGCCATTGGCCGCTTGCGATTTCCGCCTCGGCTCGCCGCGCATCCTCGAGGGCGATTTCCGGCGTGAAGCGCAGAAACGCGTTGAGTTGGCTGTCATACTTTTCTACGCGCGAGATGAGCGCGTTTGTGTACTCGACGGAGGAGAGTTTTTTGCTGCGCAGCAACGAGGCAGCTTCGGCAATGCCGAGATAGGCCAGGTCGCTCATAGCTCTTCGTCTCCACTCAGACGAAAGAGGTGCGACGGCTCATCGGCCGGCGTCAGGTTCGCTGTTGGCAGTGCACGCCGCCACTGCTGCGCTTTCTGTGTTGCGCGCAACAATTGCTGCAGATGGTCATCCGTGAGCCGGGTGAGGCCCGCGCGCAATGCCATGGCGCGCACTTCATCGAGAGTGAGATTTTCTGTCATGGTGTCCTCGTGCAAAAAATGCTCGACAGAGCCTGTCCTTCATCTTAGCATCGTTTAAATCCGTCGCCCTGGAGGGAAGCTATGAACGCGAAATCATTCGTTATCGGCAGCCTCTGCCTGCTGTCCGGATCTGGCGCGTGGGCGCCTGCCGCCATGGCCGCGCAATTTCCGGAGCGCCCGATCCGCGCCATCATTCCGTGGGCGCCGGGTGGCAGCACCGACGTGGTGGGGCGTATCGTCGCAGCGGATCTGACGGCGCGCCTCAAGCAATCGGTGGTCATCGACAACCGGGCTGGCGCCGGCAGCATCCTCGGCCTGCAGATCGGTGCGCAGGCGCCGCCCGACGGTTACACGGTATTGATCACCTCGACCGCCTACGGTTTTCTGATCGACAAGCCGAATCCGCCGGTCGACCTGGTCGATTCTTTTGTTTCGGTGGCGTTGCTCGGATTTTCCGACGGTGCATTCACCGTGACGCCGCAACTTCCGGTCAAGTCCGTGAAGGAGCTGCTCGCGCTGGCGAGGGCAAAGCCGGGGATGCTGACCTACGCATCTTCGGGCATCGGCGGTTTCCCGCACTTGAATACGGAATTGCTCAAGATCATTACTGGCGCCAACATTCTGCACGTGCCTTATCAGGGCGGTGGTCCTGCCGCGATCAGTGTGATGGCCGGCAACACCCAGATCTACTTCGGCTCCCTGCCGACGGTCATGACGCAGATCAGCAGCGGGCGCCTCAAACTGCTGGCCACCGGTGGTTTGCAGCGTAATCCGGATTTTCCCAACGTGCCGACTATCAACGAAACCGTTCCCGGGTACGAAACGTACATCTGGTTCGGCATGTTCGCGCCGCGCGGGACGCCGCCCGCCATCATCGAACGACTACACGGCGCAGTTGCCGAAGGACTGGCGTCCCCGGACCTCGTGAAAAAGCTGGCCTTGCAAGGCGCCGTGCCCAAAAAAATGAGCTCGGCGGAGTTCGGAAAGCTGATGGCAGCGGAGACCGTCAAGTGGGGCGATGTCATCAGGAAAGCAAAGATCAAAGGGGAATGACTTTTACGTCTCCGCGAATACCAGCGGTATGAGCATCTCGTCCGCCGTCAGCCCCGCATGCACCCCGATCATCGGATGCCGTTTCTCGCCGGGCACCCAATCCTTGATCGTCCAGTCCCCGCGCATGACCAGCGCGTAGTCGCCGATGCGGCTGGCGAGTTGCGGATGCGCCGGGCCGGGCCCGAACCAGCCGGACGCGAGCAGCGCCTCGCGCGGGATGAGTTCCGTGGCGTGCAACAGTTCGGACGCCACGTAGCGCCGGAATTCGGCATCCGCGCCTGCCTTCACATAGCAGTAAGCGACGCGGCGCTCGCCGCACAGCGGCCGCGCGAGCAGTGCGGTGAGCCGCGGATGTGCGTCGAGGTCGATCAGGTGCTCGGCCGGCGCGTCGATGAAACCGTGGTCGGCGGTCAGCACGACCACCGTATCCGTGCCGGCGATTTGTTCGAGGAAAGTCTTCCACGCGGCATCCAGCGCGGCGAATTCGCGAGCGGCCTCTGCACTGCCCACGCCGTGCGCATGGGCGAGGGCGTCGAAGTCCGGCGTGTAGGCGTAGATGAAGCTGGGTTCGGTCGTGGCGCGCAAGGTGCGCGCGACCGCCGGGAAGAAGTCCGCCGATGCGGCGTACGGCACCTTGGCCGCACGGCCGCAATGCCGCGTGTTGAAGACGGTGTCGATGATGGCCTGCGGCGACACCACGTATGCGGGCCGGGCGATGCGGTTAAAGAACGAGTCGCAGGGGAACAGCGCCGCCGGATCGGTCGGCAGCAAGGGGCTGCCGTCGCGGGCCTTCTGCGGCAGGACGGCGGTGATGGCGCCGGTTTCGGGCAGCCACAGATGCCAGCCGGTGAGGCCGTGCTCCGCAGGCGCGCGTCCGGTCAGGGTGGTGGTGACCGCGCTGGCGGTGGTGGACGGAAACACGGAGGTCAGCGTGCCGCGCAGATGGCGGGCGAGGGCGCTGCCGGCGCCGCGTGTCGCCAGGTAGCGCGCGCCCAGCCCATCCACGATCACGAGCACCACGTTCCGGCGGCCGGCGAGCCGGGCGGGGGGCAGGAGCGTGGCGGGCGGCGCAGCCGGCGTGCCGCCGCAGGCGGCTTCCAGACTGGCCATCAGGTTGAGAAGGCCACCGCCGGTGTAGTCGGGTGTCACGCGGTCGTTATCGCGTCCGGCGGCGAACGGCATGTCGGTCTTATCCATGCCGCATGCTACGTCACCCTGCGGGTTTCCGTGACCGAGTGCACGCTGATGTGGGCGCCCGACAGGTGCAGCCACAGGTCGGCTGTTTGCTGAAATTACGGGTGGTCCTTGACACGCCGCGGGCTGGAAGAGGGGCGGACCCCTCGCCCAATGCGGCTATGGGATAATTCGCCACTGGTAACCGCGGGAAGACGGCAGTCAATCGACTATGGCTAGGGAAATGAAACGGGCGGCGGTACTGTTCGCGGATATCTGCGGCAGCACCAAGCTTTACCAGACGCTGGGCGACAGTAATGCGCGCACCGTGGTGGACGCCTGCCTGACGTTATTGCACACGGTCGTGGAGCGTTACAAGGGCCGGGTCGTCAAGTCGATGGGCGACGAGATCATGTGCGTCTTCGACACCGCCGACAACGGCCTGCTCGCCGCCAGCGACATGCAATCGCTCGTCAACGAGCGGCGTCCGGGGCGCCACCCGGTCAAGATCCACTGCGGCCTGCATTACGGGATGGTGTTGCTGGAGGACACCGATGTCTTTGGCGATACCGTCAACATCGCGGCCTACCTGACGGCGGTGGCGGCCGAGGAGCAGATCCTCACCACCGAGGCGACCGAGGTCCAGCTCTCCGACAGCCTTAAGGCCTGCGTGCGACCGGTGTTCCGCTCGGTGCTGAAGGGCAATACCGATGAGTCCACGGTGTTCCAGGTGCTCTGGCGCAAGGACAATACCAACCTCACCGACGTCAACCTCAGCCTGCAGCGGGTGATCCCGGGCGACACCGGCAGCCTGGTGCTGCGCCACGGCGAGGAGTCGGTCCGCATCGACCAGAAGAAACCGGAAGCGCTGGTCGGCCGCGGCCGCGAATGCGATCTCGTGGTGGCCGACAAGTTTTCCTCACGCCAGCACCTGACTATGCGGCTGCTGCGCACGCACTTCTACCTGATCGACCACTCCATCAACGGCACCTTCGTCACCCGCGATACCGGGGAAGAGGTGCACGTGCTGCGCGGCGAGTTATTGCTCGACGGCTCCGGCGTCATCGTGCTGGGCCACACCCTGGGTGACAAGCCCGAGCACGTCATCCACTACGACCGCGACCGGCGGTCGATGTACCGCGTCGACAGCTAGCGCGGCGGCCGCCCTTCAGCGGATCGCCGCCAGCTGCCTGACCACGTCCATACCCGTCCGCGACTGGTCCCGGTTCTCCGGCGTTTCCTTGCCGAGCGGCGTTTCCGCCACGAACGCGTAGAGCGCTGACGCCCCCTCCAGCATTTTGGGGGTGAGGCCCGCGGCGGCGAAAGTCGCGGCGATTTCGTCCATCTCCGGCACCCAGCGGTAGGCCTTCGGCGGCATCACGGGCAGGCCGTTCAGCACGAAGTCGTGGATGTCCTTGCGGCTCGCCTTGACCTCGGCCATCAGCGGTTCGGCCACGCCCATGCGTTCGGCGGCCATGAAGAGCTGCAGGCCGAGCCCGAGGATGCCTTTGGTGACCGCGCCGTAGCACATCTTGACGGCGGAAGCGTCGCCGACGCGTTCGCTCACGAAGCGCACCGAGATGGCGTCCGTGCCCAGGGCTTCCAGCGCCTTTGCCCCGGGGCCGGACACGTAGAGCCGGATCTTGCCGGCGTTGCGTGGCGGCGGTCCGATGATGCCGCCGTCCAGCAGGCTGCCGCCGGCGGCAACGACGATCCTCTCGATCTCGCGCACCGTATCGGGGGACACCGCGTTGCCTTCCAGCAGCACCGGGTGCTTGCCGCTAGCCTGCATCGCCGCGGCGAATTCGCGCGCGAAGCCGACGGCGGAGCCGGGGTTCATGACGGAGATGACGAGGTCGCAGGTCGTCACGAGCGCTTCCAGCGCGCCGGTGTCCGTCAGCCCCGCTGCGCGGGCCAGACCCTGGGTGCGTGGGCTGCGCGCGCCGAGCGCGGTCAGGACGTTGAACCCCTTTGCCTTCAGCTGGCCGGCGATCGCCTGTCCCATGTCGCCGGGGCTCATCAAGCCGATGTTGCGTAGTTCCATGCGTTGCCTCTTCGTGTGTGGGAGTCGCGGAAAACGGCGATTCTATAGAATGCGCGCATGAGTTTCTGGTGGCTGGTCCTGCTCACCGTGATGAATCACGTGAGTTTCAAGGGCGTGAAAGTGCTCGTCACGCTCGATGCGCTGCACCTCGGGGCGCAGCCCTTTGCCGTCGGCCTGCTGTTTGCGCTGTTCTCGCTGCTGCCGGCCGGGCTGGCGGTGTTCGCGGGCCGCGTGTCCGACCGTTACGGCCCGCGCGGGCCGATGCTGGTGGGTTCGGCTGGACTCGCCGGCGGACTCCTGCTGTGTTTTCTTCTGCCGGGGATGGTCACGCTCTACGTGGCGGTACTGCTGATCGGCGGTTGCTACATCTTCTACACGGTGGCGGGGCAGCATCTGGTGGGCGCGTGGGGCGACGTCGCCAGCCGCACCCGCCATTTCAGTCTTTACAGCATGGGCAACAGCGTGACCGCGCTGGTCGGACCGCCGCTCGCGGGCTTTTCCATCGATGCGGTCGGCTATACGAATACCTATCTGGTGCTGGCCGTACTGCCGCTGTTTCCGGTGGCTTTCCTGTTTTATGCGGGCCGCCGCCTGCCGCGGCCTCAGGTGGCGACGCCCGCGGGGCCCAGACCCAGTTCCCTCGACCTGCTGGGTCGCCCGGCGCTGGTGCGGGCGCTGGTGGTGAGCGGGATCATCGAGACGGGCATGGAGTTGTTCAACTTCTACATGCCGCTCTACGGTCACGCGATCGGCCTCACGCCGACGCGCATCGGCATCGTGATCGGAACGTTCGGCGGTGCGATGCTGGTGGCACGGGCGCTGCTGCCGGCCCTGGCCCGGCGCATGGGCGAGGAACGGGTGCTCGCCTTCACCCTGATGCTCGGTGCGATCACGCTGTTGGGCTTTCCCTTCGTGCACGAATTCGGCGTGCTGGTTGCGCTGTCCGTCGCGTTCGGCCTCGGCCTCGGCTGCTGCACGCCGCTGGCGATGATGCTGACCTACAGCCGCGCGCCGGAAGGGCGCGCCGGCGAGGCCATGGGCTTGCGGCAGACCTTCAACAAGGTGACGGAGATTTTCGTGCCGGTAGTCTTTGGCAGCCTCGGCTCCGCGTTCGGCCTCGGTCCCGCGTTCTGGCTGACGTCTGCGCTGCTGGGCGGCGGGGCTTTCATGATGCGCGGCGAAGCGCGGCGGGCGTCCGCCCGTTAGGGCGCACTGCGCCGTCGGCGCCACCACAGCCCGGCCGCCACGAAGCCGATCGGCCCGCCCCACGCGGCGACGGCGGTCAGTGCGATGGGGGCGAGCGCGAGGAAGCGGTCGCGCTGGTATTCGGTCTCGATGGCTTCGGCCTGTTCCGGCTGACGGGCGCGCACCCGCTCCAGCAACTGGCCGTCAGTGAGCAACCAGGCGGCGAAAGTGGTCCAGGCTTTCGGCGTGCCGGCGTACAGCGGATCGGTTTCCCACAGGCGGTTTTCCTGAATCAGCCGGGTGCGGGCTTCGCGGCCGGCCGCGGTCACGCGCGGCACCGCCTGCCAGACGACGACCGCGCCCCACAGCACGGCGGCCGCACCGCCGAGGATCAGCCAGTGCCCGCGCATCGAATACCTTCCCACGCGGATCAGGGCCCGTCGCGCGAAGGCAGGATCAGCACGGGCTTGCCCTTGCGCGGTGCGGGCGGCGGCGGTGGCGGCCGGTAAAGCAGATGGAACTGCTGCACGAGCCGCACGTATTCCTGCGTTTCGGGGAAGGGCGGCACGCGGTTGCCGTACCGCTCGACCGCGCCTTCACCGGCGTTGTAGGCCGCGAGGGCGAGGGTGAGGTCGTTGGCAAAGCGCGCGAGCAGGTCGCGCAGGTAACGCGTGCCGATGCGCAGATTGGTCGCGGGGTCAGCGAGTTTCTGTTCCACCGTGCGGTGACGATCGGCGGCGAGTCCGTAGCGCATCCCGGTGGCGGGGATCACCTGCATCAGCCCAACCGCGCCTTTCGGCGAGACGGCCGAGGGCTCGAAGCCCGATTCCACGGCGATGATGGCCTTGACCAGCGCGGGGTCCAGGGCATGCACGCGCGCAAGTTCGTCGATCAGCGGCGCGTAGCGCAGGAGGTTGGGGTGATTGGCCACGCGCTGGTACAGACGTGTGTCCTGCAGTGCGGTTCCGGCCGCGGGTGCCGGCGCCGGTGGCGGGGGGTCGAGGCTGGAGCGGCCCTTGAAGAAGAGGGTGTAGCGGTCGTCGCGTTTTTCGGTGGCGAAGTGGGAGACACCGTTTTCGTCCACATACCCCCACAGGTCGGCGTGGGCCTGCGGACTCGTGCCGCAGACGATGGCTGCGGCGAGCAGGACGGCGCGCCGCACGGCGTCCTCAGCCCTCGGTCGGCGCACGCCGGCGCAGGATGCCGATCGTCGTCGTCACGGTTTTGCCGGCGGCGTAGGGCTGCTTCATGTACGCTGTGTTGTGCATGGGTAAGCGGGAAGCCGGAAGCAGGGAGCGCCGGAACTTAGCGCCCCCCCATCGCGGGGTCAAGCCTCGGGCCCGGCGGCTTCCGCTTTCGCGGGGAGCGCTTGCCGTGCCGCAGCTTCGGCGTTACTTTACGCGCATGCCTAGCGATCGATGGCGGTCATACTGAAAATGAAAATAACAATGCTGCTGCGACTCTTCCTGCTGCCGGTGCTGTTGTGGGGCACCCTGTCGCCGGCCTTCGGTGCGGAGGACGAGGCGGAACGCGTGAAGCCCGAACCGGTCAAGTTCCAGAGCCGCGACGGCCGCACCGAGCTGGTCGGCTACCTGTTCCGGCCGCCGCCGCCGGGGCGCATGCGGTCGCTGATGGAACCGTTCATGACCAACCAGAATGCCGGCAAGTCCGAGCCCGGGAAATTTCCCGGCATCGTGATGCTGCACGGCCGGGGCGGGCCGTACTCGTCGGCGGCGCGGGATCGATTCGACGAAACCACACTCTCGCAGCGCCACCTGATGTGGGGCCGTTTCTGGGCGGAGCGCGGCTACATCGCGCTGCTGGTGGACAGTTTCGGGCCGCGCGGTTACCCGCAGGGCTTTCCCGTCCATTCGTACAAGGACAGGCCTACCGAGGTGAGCGAGCAGACCGTGCGCCCGGACGATGCCTACGGCGCGATGGACTACCTGCGCGGGCGGACGGACGTTGTCGCGAAGCGCATCGGCGTGCAGGGCTGGTCGAACGGCGCGATGACGGTGCTGGCCGCACTCGACCTGGATCGCTACGCGAACCTCGCGAGTTCCGATTCCGGGGGCTTCCGCGCGGCGATCGCAATGTACCCGGGCTGTGCCGCGCAGTCCAAGACCTACTACCGGCCGTATTCGGGCCTCCTGTTGATGATCGCCGGCGCCGACGAAGAAGTGTCGCCCGCGATTTGCGAGCGCCTGGCCAGCGACGTGCGCGACCGCACGCGCTACCTGACCTTCGTCAAATACGACGGCGCCGCGCACGCCTTCGACGATCCCGGCGCCGCGCGCCAGGCGGTGGCCGCCAACAAGACGGCCACTGAAGACGCCAAAAACCGGGCCGAGGCCTACTTCAAGGGCTGGCTGCAGCGTTGAAGTGCACGCGCGCCGTCGCGCTGCTGGCCTGGGCGTGCTTCGCGCCGCTGTCCGTTGCGGCGGCCCAGCCGCTTGTCGTTTCCGGCGCTGCGATCGCGTCGGCGCATCCGCAGGCCACGCGGGCCGGCGAGCAGGTGCTGGCCGCGGGCGGCAACGCTTTTGATGCCGCCGTTGCCGTGGCGGCAGCGCTGGCGGTGGTCGAGCCGTATTCCTCCGGCCTGGGCGGCGGCGGCTTCTGGCTGCTGCATCGTGCCGCCGATGGCCGCAATGTCTTTGTCGACAGCCGTGAAACCGCGCCGGCCGGCGTGCGCAGCACCGATTACCTGCGTGCCGACGGCAAGCCGGTCCCTGGCGCCACCACCGAGGGTGGTACCGCAGTCGCGATTCCCGGCGTACCGGCCGCGCTCGTGCATGTCGCTGAACGTTATGGACGTCTTCCGCTGGCGCAATCGCTGGCACCCGCGGTGGGGCTTGCGCGCAACGGGTTCGCGGTCGATGTCCGTTACGCGAGGATCGCCAAACTGCGCGAGCGCGCCCTGCGCGAGGGCACCGGCACCCGGGTGTTTCTCGACGATGGACGCGCGCCGGCGCCCGGTTATCTTTTGCGCCAGCCCGCGCTGGCCGCGACGCTGGAACGGCTGGGCCAGGACGGGCGCGACGGCTTTTATCGCGGCGGCGTGGCGGAGGCTCTGGTTACGACCGTCAATCGTGCCGGCGGCCGCTGGACGCTCGCCGACCTCAGCGCTTACCAGGTCGTCGAACGTGCGCCAATCGTGATCGCGTACCGCGGTGCGCGCATCGTCACGGCGCCGCCGCCTTCCGCCGGTGGCATCGCGCTGGCGCAATCGCTGCGCATGCTGGAGGCCTTTACGCTCGGCGATGCGCGCGAGCCGGCAACCGCGCACCTGGTCGCCGAAGCCCTGCGGCGCGCATTCCGCGACCGCGCACTGCATCTGGGCGACCCCGACCAGACGCCGTTGCCGCAGGCGGCGCTGATCAGCACGCCCTACAACTACGCCCTCGCGCGCAGCATCGACCGCCGGCAGGCGACGCCGAGCGAGCGCCTGCTCGAAGACGGGATGCCGCGCGCCAGTCGTGGCGCCGGCAGCCCGAACACCACGCATTTTTCCATCGTGGACGGCGACGGCAATCGTGTGGCGGCGACGCTGACGATCAACCTGCTGTTCGGCGCCGGGCTGGTGGCCGGCGACACCGGCGTGTTGCTCAACAACGAGATGGATGATTTTTCACTGGCGCCGGACCTGCCGAACGCGTTCCGGCTGGTGGGCGGGGCGGCCAATGCCATCGCGCCGGGCCGGCGTCCGCTGTCGAGCATGACGCCGACCTTCGTGGAGGACGCGCGCGGCGTGCTGGTGCTGGGCGCACCGGGCGGCTCCCGCATCGTCAGCCAGGTGCTGCTCGCGGTGCTGGACTACCTGCGCACGCCGCAGCCCGATCCCGCGCGCATCGTCGCGGCGCCGCGCTACCACCACCAGTTCCTGCCGGACGTCATCGAGATCGAGCCCGAAGGCTTCGACGCAGCCTGGCGCGCGGCGCTCACCGAGAAGGGGCACCAGCTGCGGGCGGCGGGGCGGCGCTGGGGCAACCTGCAGGTCGTGTTTGCGCCCGTGGACGGCAAACCCATCGCGGCGAACGACCCCCGGGGCACTGACATCGCATGGTATTAGCCCGGCGCAGGGCCCATTCCGCTCCGAGGAGTATCATCCCGCCCCCATGAAGACCACCTTCCTGGATTTCGAGCAGCCGGTCGCCGAACTCGAGCAGAAGATCGAAGAACTGCGCTTCGTGCAGGACGATTCCGCGCTGGACATTTCCGCCGAGATCGCGCGCCTGCGGAAGAAGAGCCAGACGCTGACCAAGGATATCTACGCCAAGCTCACGTCGTGGCAGGTGTCGCAGGTCGCACGCCATCCGCAGCGGCCCTACGCGCTGGACTACATCCAGGGCCTGTTCACCGACTTCGAGGAGCTGCATGGCGACCGCGCGTTCGCCGACGACGCCGCCATCGTCGGCGGTCTGGCTCGCTTCAACGGCCAGACTGTGGTCGCGATCGGCCACCAGAAAGGCCGCGACACCAAGGAAAAGATCCACCGCAATTTCGGCATGCCCAAGCCCGAGGGCTACCGCAAGGCGCTGCGCCTGATGAAGCTCGCGGAGAAGTTCGGCGCACCGGTCTTTACTTTCATCGACACGCCCGGCGCCTATCCCGGGGTCGGTGCGGAGGAGCGCGGCCAGTCCGAGGCGATCGGTCGCAACCTTTACGCGATGGCGGAACTGCGCGTGCCGATCGTGTGCACGGTGATCGGCGAGGGCGGTTCGGGCGGCGCGCTCGCCATCGCGGTGGGTGATGCTTTGCTGATGCTGCAATACTCGACCTATTCGGTGATTTCGCCGGAGGGTTGCGCGTCCATCCTGTGGAAGAGCGCGGAGCATGCGCCGCAGGCGGCGGAAGCGCTGGGCATCACCGCGGCGCGCCTGAAGACGCTGGGGCTCGTCGACAAGGTCGTGCCCGAGCCGCTGGGCGGCGCGCACCGCGATCCTGAGGCCATGGTGCAGGCGCTGAAGAAAGCCCTGCAGGACACCTGGCGCACGATGGCCGGCAAATCCGTCGACGATCTGCTCGAGAAGCGCTTCGCGCGGCTGATGAGCTATGGCAAGTTCAAGGAAGCCGAAGAGACCTGAGAGTTCCGCGGCCGACGCGGCCGGCGCCTGCCTCGCGGCGCACGTCGCGGCCGGCGAGCGGGTGGTGGTGGCCCTGTCCGGCGGACTCGACTCCATCGTCCTGCTCGACCTCCTTGCGCGCATGGCGTCCCGCCGCCGCTTCACGTTGCGCGCACTGCACGTCAACCATCAACTGAGCCCGCACGCAGCCCGCTGGGCCACGTTCTGCCGCGTCCAATGCCGGGCACGCAAGATTCCGCTCACCGTCGTGCGCGTGCAGGTGCCGCGACGCGACAGCCTTGAAGCCCAGGCGCGGACGCTGCGGCTCGCGGCCTTCGCCGCCCAGAAAGCCGACTGGATCGCGACCGCCCACCATGCCGACGACCAGGCGGAGACCGTGCTCTATCGTTTGCTGCGCGGCGCGGGCACGCGCGGGCTCGCGGGCATTCCCGTCACGCGTCCGCTGGCGGGCGCTGCGGGCCCGAAATTGCTGCGACCCTTGCTCGGAGTGCCGCGCGCGGTGCTCGCCGATTACGCGCGCCGGCGCCGACTCGCCTGGGTCGAAGACGAAAGCAATACGGATACGCGCCACGACCGCAATTTCCTGCGGCAGCGCGTGCTGCCGCTGATCGAGGAGCACTTTCCGCAGGCGCGGCGCACGCTGGCGAGGGCCGCCGCGCTGGCCGCTTCCAGCGTGGCGCTGGAGGCCAGCTTGGCGCGGGCCGATGCCGGCGCGGCCGCCGACCGGCTGTCGGTAGCGGCGCTGCAGGCGCTGGTACCTGCACGCGCTGAGAACGTACTGCGCTGGTTCATTGCCGAACACGGTGTGCCGCCGCCGCCGGCGGTGCGACTCCAGGAAGCCTTGCGTCAGTTGACGACCGCGCGGGCGGATGCGCAGGTGAATGTGGCGTGGGGCGATGCCGCGCTCCGGCGTCATCGCGGCACGGTGCATCTGGTGGCGGTGCGGCCCGCCGCGCGCGACCTGAACCTGCGCTGGGCAGGAGAGCGGCGTCTAGCCGTTTCTGCGCTGGGCGGTACGCTGACGATGACACCGGCGCTTGGACAAGGCCTGTCCGCTGCGCGCCTTCGCGGCCGCCGCGTGGAGGTCCGCGTGCGGCAGGGCGGGGAGCGCCTGCGGCCCGAGCCGGGCCGTGCGGCGCGCAGTCTCAAGAACCTGCTGCAGGAAGCCGGCGTCGCCGCGTGGATTCGGGACGCCTGGCCGTTGTTGTATGTGAACGGCGAACTTGCGGCAGCGCCCGGGGTCTCGATTGACGCCGCCTGGCAAGCGGGTCCCGGCGAGCCGGGAATGCTGCCGGGGTGGCAGCCCGCCGGGATGGATTGAGCGGCATAAGCCCTTGTTTTTTATTGGATAGGCTTTAATCAAGCATTGGCTCGTGGTATCCTCGCCGGCTAGTAAAAACCCGAAACCTTCAAAAGGTTCAACCGCTTCTGAGCGTTGCTTAAAGCAGGAAGGCAGCGGCGGGACGTTGAACTTGCGTTCGCGCGCAGGTTTCCCAACTCTTGGTTGCCTTACAACAATGACTATTGAACGCACTTTGTCGATCATCAAGCCGGACGCCGTGGCTAAAAACGTGATCGGCCCGATCTATTCCCGTTTCGAACAGGCCGGGCTGAAAGTGGTCGCGGCGCGCATGATGCACATGTCGCGCCAGGAGGCGGAAGGCTTCTACGCCGTGCACAAGAGCCGGCCCTTCTTCGGCGAACTGGTGGACTTCATGCTGTCCGGCCCGGTGATGGTACAGGTGCTCGAAGGCGAGAACGCCATCCAGAAGAACCGCGACCTGATGGGGGCGACCGATCCCAAGAAGGCGGTCAAGGGCACCCTCCGCGCCGACTTCGCGCAGAGCATCGACGCCAACGCGGTGCACGGTTCCGACGGCCCGGACACCGCGTGCAACGAAATCGCCTACTTTTTCCCGAGCGCGGAGATTTTCTCGCGCTAGGCGCGGCCGCTGACTGCGACCATGAAAACTAATCTCCTCGATCTCGATCCGCCGCAATTCGCCGCGTTCGTTGCCGGACTGGGGGAGAAGCCGTATCGCGGGCGCCAGCTGAAACGCTGGATTCATCACGCGGGCGCCGCCGGGTTCGAGGCCATGACCGACATGGCGAAAGTGTTCCGCGACAAGCTGGACCAGCATGCGGAAATCGCGCCGCCGCGGGTGCTTTCCGACACGGTGGCTACCGATGGCACGCGCAAGTGGCTGTTCGACGTCGGCACCGGCAATGCGATCGAGACGGTATTCATTCCCGAGACCCAGCGCGGCACGCTGTGCGTATCCTCGCAGGCGGGCTGCGCGCTGGAATGCGCGTTCTGTTCCACTGGTCGGCAGGGCTTCAACCGCAACCTCGGCGTGGGCGAGATCATCGGCCAGTTGTGGACCGCCAACCGGTTGCTCGGGCGGGGTACCACCACCGAGCGGCCGATCAGCAACGTCGTCATGATGGGCATGGGCGAGCCGCTGGCGAATTTCGACGCGGTCGTCGCGGCGATGCAGTTGATGCTCGACGACGATGCCTACGGGCTGTCCCGGCGCCGCGTCACCCTCTCCACCTCGGGCCTCGTGCCGCAGATGGACCGGCTGCGCGACACCTGCCCGGTGGCGCTGGCGGTGTCGCTGCACGCGCCGAACGACGCGCTGCGCGATACCCTGGTGCCGATCAACCGCAAGTGGCCGCTGAAAGCGCTGATGGCGGCCTGCGTGCGCTATATCGAGAAAGCGCCGCGCGATTTCGTGACCTTCGAATACGTCATGCTGAAAGACGTGAACGACACGCCGGCGCACGCCCACGAACTCGTGGCGCTGGTCGCGGACGTGCCGTGCAAGCTGAATTTGATTCCGTTCAATCCCTTCCCGCGCTCCGGCTTCGAGCGGTCTGGGCCGACGGCGATCGCGCGCTTTCGCGACATCGTGATGACGGCGGGGATTACCACCACCATCCGCAAGACGCGTGGTGACGACATCGACGCCGCCTGCGGGCAACTGGCGGGGCGCGTGCAGGACCGGCGCACGCCGCGTCCAGTGCGTGCCCCTGCGGGAGTCGCCGCATGAGTCCCGTGCGTCTGAGCGCCACACTGGCCGTTGCGGCCGCTGGTGGATTCTGCGAACAGCCGGTCACCAGGGCCG
>CAZXNF010000002.1:20309-30852 GCA_964641785.1 uncultured Streptomycetaceae bacterium
AGCCGTTGCGGCCCTGGTGACCGGCTGTTCGCAGAATCCACCAGCGGCCGCACCCGCCGCCGCCAAGCCGCAGCGGGAAACCGTCAAGATGGACGCCAAGCGCTTGGCGGAACTGGACGCCGACAAGCGGCGGGACCGCTCGCGCATCCACACCGAACTCGCGGCCGGCTACCTCGAGCTGGGCAATTTTGGCGTCGCGCTGGAGGAGGCGGGGGAGGCGCTGAAGGGCAACCCCGACTATGCGCCAGCGTACGGCGTGTACGGGTTGATCTACATGCAGTTGCGCGATGACGAAAAGGCCGATGCCAGCTTCCGGCGCGCGCTGCGGATCGCGCCCGACGACCCTGAGATCAACAACAACTACGGGTTCTACCTGTGCGTGCGCAAGCGCGAGAAGGAAGGCCTTGAGCGTCTGCTGGCGGCGGCAAAGAACCCGCTGTACAAAACGCCGGAGCGGGCCTGGGCCAATGCCGGGAGTTGCGCACTCCAGCGTGGCGAGACCGCCGCTGCCGAGGATCACTTCAAGAACGCGCTGCGCCTGAATCCCGGGCAGATCGAGGCGCTCTTCAACCTCGCCAGCATCGAATACGGCCGCGGCAACACGATCGAGGCCAAGCGCTACATGACCCAACTCGTACGCCGCGTGAACAACCCCAACGCCCAGGTGCTCTGGCTCGGCTTACGCATCGAACGCAAGCTCGGCGACCGCAATAGCGAGGCGAGCTACGGAGCCCAGTTGCGCCGCAGTTTCCCCGACTCGCGTGAAGCGCTGCTGATGCAGGCCGGGAGGTTCGAGTGAACGATGCCGCCGCGCCGCTGACGGACGCAATTGCGCCGGCATCGACGGTAATCGGCGCGGGCGCGCGCCTGCGTGCCGCGCGCGAGGCGCAGGGCCTGGCCGCCGCCGACATCGCCCGTCATCTCCGGCTGTCGACGCATCAGATCGAGGCGCTGGAAACAGATGCGCACGACAAGCTGCCCGGCCCGGTGTTCGTCCGCGGGTTCCTGCGCAACTATGCGCGGCTGGTCAAGCTCGATCCGGAAGCCGTGGTGGCAAGCCAGCCCTCGCTGGCGCCGGCGCCGTCCATAATCCCCGATGTGCCGCCCACCGTCGGCGCGCCGTTTTCGGCGGGGCTCGATCTTTCGTGGGTGCGCTATGCGGCCATCGGCCTCGCGCTGGCGGTGCCGGTGGGGCTGTACCTGGCGCTTGATGACGGCGCCGATCCCGCGCCGCTGGCGGTCGCACCACCGTTGGCGCCGGCGCCGGCCGCCAGCGCGAACAGCGCCCCGGCAAGCGGCGGCAATATGCCGGTGCCGGCCGAGGCCGCTGCTGCGCCTGAGACGATGGCGCCCGTGCCTGTCCCGCGCAAGCCGGGCGATCATGTGATCCAGCTGCAGTTCGAACGGGAGTCGTGGGTCGAGGTGCGCGACGCCGAGGGCCGCAAGCTGTATTCACAGACCAATTTGGCCGGCAGCGCGCAGACGATCAGCGGCACGCCGCCGCTCTCGTTCATCATCGGCAACGCGGCCGGCGTGCGGATGAAGGTCAACGACCGCCCGTTCGACCTGGCGCCGCACGTGAAAGTCGACGTCGCCCGGCTCACGCTGGACTGATGGTCATGACGTCCTGTCTGAATCCGCCTGTCTACGGACCGGCTGCGCGCAGGGTATCCCGCCGCGCGATGGTCGGTAGCGTCGCGGTCGGCGGGGGCGCGCCGATCGTCGTGCAGTCGATGACCAACACGGACACTGCGGATATCGAAGCGACGGTAGCGCAGGTCGCCGCCCTTGCGCGGGCGGGTTCCGAGGTGGTGCGGATCACGGTCGATACCGCGGACGCGGCGGCGGCGGTGCCCCACATCCGGGACCGCCTGGCGGCGAAAGGGGTGGACGTGCCGCTGGTCGGCGATTTTCACTTCAACGGTCACCGCCTGCTCACTCAGCATCCGGCCTGTGCGGAGGCGCTCGCGAAGCTGCGCATCAACCCGGGCAATGTCGGCCGCGGGACCAAGCGGGACGAACAGTTTGCGACCATGATCGAAATCGCCTGCCGCTACGCCAAATCCGTGCGGATCGGCGTCAACTGGGGCAGCCTCGACCCGGCGCTGCTCGCGCGGATGATGGACGACAATGCCCGCGAGGCGCAGCCGGCGGACGCGGCCGTCGTCACCCGCCGCGCGCTCGTGGCGTCTGCGCTTGAAGGTGCAGCGCAGGCCGAAGCCTTGGGCCTGCCGGGCGACCGTATCCTGTTGTCATGCAAGGTGAGCGGCGTGCAGGACTTGATCGCGGTGTACCGCGATCTGGCGGCGCGCTGCGACTACCCGCTGCACCTCGGTTTGACCGAGGCGGGAATGGGGTCCAAGGGCATTGTCGCGTCCAGCGCGGCGATGGCGGTGCTGCTGCAGGAGGGCATCGGCGACACCATCCGCGTGTCACTGACCCCGGAACCCAGGGGCGACCGCACGCGCGAAGTGGTGGTGGCGCAGGAACTCCTGCAGACCATGGGACTGCGCTCGTTCACGCCGCTGGTGATCGCCTGTCCGGGTTGCGGACGCACCACCAGCACCTTTTTCCAGGAACTCGCCGACCGCATCCAGCGCTATCTGCGCGAGCAGATGCTGGTGTGGCGCGAGCGCCATCCTGGCGTGGAAAACATGCACGTGGCCGTGATGGGCTGCGTGGTGAACGGCCCCGGCGAGAGCAAGCACGCCAACGTCGGCATCAGCCTGCCGGGTTCCGGCGAGACGCCGGTGGCGCCGGTGTTCGTGAACGGCGTGAAGACGGTAACACTCAAGGGCGATCGCATCGCCGAGGAGTTCGAGGCCATCATCGAACGTTACGTGCAGGACACCTACGGCGCGCAGGCGCGCGCCGCCGCGCCGTCCGCGGCCGCCGAACCCGTCCATTGACCGTCGCGGGGCGCCCGGCGCCCCGCCAGTGAAATCCATGAATCCCATTCAAGCCGTGCGCGGCATGAACGACGTGCTGCCTGACGCCACTCCCCACTGGGAGTTTCTGGAGGACGCCGTGCGCGCGGTGTTCCGCCTCTACGGCTACCGCAACCTGCGCACGCCGCTGATCGAACCGACGCCGCTGTTCGCGCGAGCGATCGGCGAGGTGACCGACATTGTCGAGAAGGAGATGTACACCTTCACCGACCTCAACGGCGACAGCCTCACGCTGCGCCCGGAAGCGACGGCGGGCGTGGTGCGCGCCGCAATTCAGCACAATCTGCTTTACAACGGTCCGCAGCGCGTGTGGACGGCGGGGCCGATGTTCCGCCACGAGCGGCCGCAGAAAGGGCGCACGCGCCAGTTCCACCAGTTCGACGCGGAAGCGCTCGGCTTCCCGGGGCCCGACGTCGACGCCGAACAGCTCATCATGCTGGCCCGCCTGTGGTGCACGCTCGGACTCGACGGCATCCAGTTGCAGATCAATTCGATCGGCGATGCCTCTGAACGCCAGACCTACCGCAATGGGCTGATCGCGCATTTCGAGCGGCACGCCGGTGCGCTCGACGCCGAAGCGGCGCGGCGCCTGCATCAGAACCCCCTGCGCCTGCTCGACAGCAAGAACCCCGCAATGGTGGACGTGATCCACACCGCCCCCAGTCTGCTCGACAGTCTTGGGCCGGACTCGCGCGCGCATTTCGAGGCGCTGCAGGAACTGTTGCGCGAGGCGCAGGTCCCTTACACGGTGAATGCGCGCCTGGTGCGCGGCCTCGATTACTACAACCGCACCGTCTTTGAATGGGTCACTGACCGCCTCGGCGCGCAGGGCACGATCTGCGCCGGCGGCCGCTACGATGGCCTGATCGCGCATCTGGGCGGCAAGCCGGCGCCCGCGATCGGGTTTGCGATGGGCGTCGAACGCATCGTGCTGCTGCTGGAGCAGGCGGGTGCGCCGCCCGGCACCGGCGGTGCGGTGGAGGTCTACGTGGTGCACCAGGGTGAGCGTGCCGGCGCCGTCGCGCGGCGCGCGGCCGAGGCGCTGCGCGAGGCGGGGCTGCGCACGATTC
Organism: uncultured Streptomycetaceae bacterium; assembly: GCA_964641785.1. GTDB lineage: Bacteria > Pseudomonadota > Gammaproteobacteria > Burkholderiales > SG8-41 > CAZXNF01. Next base: position 24,328 of record CAZXNF010000002.1, read on the forward strand.
TGCACGGCGGCGGCGGTGCGTTCAAAGCGCAGATGAAGCGTGCCGACGCGAGCGGCGCGCGCTATGCAGTCATCGTCGGCGACGACGAGGCGGCAGCGGGCGAAGTGGGTGTGAAGGCGCTGCGCGACGCGCAGGCGCAGGTGCGAACGACGATCGCGGAAGCGATCGCACTGATCAGAAAAGGATGAGGGCATGGCGGTATTCGATCTCGAAGAACAGGAACAAATCGCGGCGCTGAAGGGCTGGTGGCACGAGTACGGCAAGCTTGTCGTGCTCGCGGTCGCGGTCGCGGTGCTGGGAGTCGCGGCGTTTTACGGATGGCGGGCGTGGAACGACCGCCAGTCCGTGGCGGGCGCCGCGCTCTACCAGCAGGTCGACCAGGCTGCCCGGGCGGGGGATGCGCGCAAGGTGCGCGACCTCGCCGCGACGCTGCAGAAGGATTACGGTCGCACGGCGTACGCCGCCATGGCGGGGCTGATGGCCGCCAAGGCGGCGTTCGACACGGCGGACCGCGCGGCGGCGAAAGCGCAACTGGAATGGGTGGTCGAGCACGGACGTTCGCCGGAAATGCGCGACATCGCCCGGCTGCGGCTCGCCGGTGTGCTGCTCGATGACCAGGACATGGCCGGCGCGCTGAAGTTGCTGGATGCCAAGGTGCCCGACGCGATGGCACCGCTGTACGCGGACCTGAAGGGCGATGTGTTCGCCGCGCAGGGCAATAAGGCGGAAGCGCGCGCGCAATATCAGCTGGCGCTCGACAAAAGCGACGCCCGCAGCCCGCAGCGTCAGGTCGTGCAGGTCAAACTGGACGCGCTCGGAACCGCCCAGTGAGCCGTGCCGGTCTCCTGCGCCGCCTGGGTGGGCTGCTGTTGCTCGCCTCCGCAACCCTGCTGGCGACGGGGTGCGGCATGTTCAGTGGCATGGGCGAGAAGGTGTCCGACTCGATGGCGAGTACCTATGACTGGGCATTCGGCGCTTCGGGTCCCAAGCCCTCCGAGTTGGTGGTCTTCAAGCCGTCCGCCACGCTGAAAGTCCTGTGGCAGGCGGCAGCCGGTCCCGCAGAGCGGGCGATGTTCACCCCGGTGGTGGTCGACGGCGGCATCCTCGTGGCCAACGCAGCCGGTACGGTCACCCTGCTCAGCGCCCGCGACGGCAAAGCCGTCTGGCGGACCGACCTCAAGACGCGGCTGTCGGGCGGTGTCGGCAGCGACGGGCGGATGTCCGCGGTGGGTTCCGCCCGCGGCGAGGTGATCACATTGGATGCCACGGGCAAGGAACTGTGGCGCGCGCAGCTGTCGAGCGAAGTGCTCGCGCCGCCGCAGATGGCCGACGGGTTCGTGATCGCGCGCAGCGGGGACAACCGGGTGTTCGGGCTCGATGCGGTCAGCGGTCAGCGGCGCTGGTTCTACCAGCGTCAGCTGCCGCCGCTCGCGATCCGTTCGACCGCCGGCGTGGTGGTGACGCGCGGCGGCGTGTTCGTCGGCTTTCCGGGCGGGCGGTTGGTCGCGCTCGCGGTCACCAACGGGGCCGTGGGCTGGGAGGCCGCGGTGTCCCTGCCGCGCGGCGCGACTGAACTCGAGCGCATCGCGGACATCGCCAGTTCGCCGGTGGCGGACGGGCGCGCGGTGTATGCCGCCGCCTTCCAGGGCCGGCTCGGGGCTTTCGACCTTGTCAACGGACAGCAGCTATGGGTGCGCGACGTGTCGAGTTACGCGGGCATGGGCATGGACACCCGCAATCTTTACGTGACGGACGACAAGGGCGCGGTGCTCGCCCTCGACAAGTCGGCGGGCGCCAGCGTGTGGCGACAGGACAAGCTCGGGGGGCGACAGGCCACGGCGCCGCTGGCCTTCGGCCGCTACGTGGTCGTCGGCGACCTGCAAGGCTACGTTCACGTGCTATCGCGCGAGGATGGCGCCTTCGTCGCGCGGATCGCCACCGACGGCAGCCGGATCAGCATGCCGCCGATCGTGCTGGACGAGTCGTTTATCGTGCAGACGAGAAACGGCGGCGTATACGCGCTGACGCTGCAATGAACCGGGTCATGTGTGATGGGTAATGAGTGATGGGCAGAATCGCCAATTCAACGCCCATTACCCATTACCCATTACCCATCACAGTCACTTGAAACCCACCCTCGTGATCGTCGGCCGGCCCAACGTTGGCAAGTCGACACTGTTCAACCGCCTGACCCGGAGCCGCGCGGCAATCGTGGCCGACATACCCGGCCTGACGCGCGACCGTCACTACGGTCACGGACGCCTGGGCGAGCGCGCGTTCACGGTGGTGGATACCGGCGGCTTCGAACCGGAAGCGCGCGAGGGCGTGGTGGCGGCGATGGCGGTGCAGACGGAGCTCGCGCTGGACGAAGCCGATGCCGTGCTGTTCGTGCTGGATGCCCGCGCCGGACTCACGCCGCTCGACCGGGTGATCGCGGAGCGCCTGCGACGCCTGGGCCGTCCCGTCACGCTGGTCGTCAACAAGGCGGAAGGGCTGGCGCAGGCCACGGCGGTGGCCGATTTTCACGCGCTCGGCCTCGGCACGCCGTACGCGATCTCCGCCTCGCACGGCGAGAACGTCAGCGATCTCATCGAGGAGATACTGGCGCCGTTCCCGGCCGCGCGCATGGAGGCGGACGCGGAAGCCGCGGACGGCCGCATCCGCATTGCGGTGGTGGGACGTCCCAACGTCGGCAAGTCCACCCTGGTCAATCGGCTGCTGGGCGAAGAGCGGATGATCGCAATGGACGAGCCCGGCACCACGCGCGACGCCGTGGAGGCGGATTTCGAGCAGGGCGGCCGCGCCTACTGTCTGATCGACACGGCGGGGGTGCGCAAGCGGGCGCGGGCCACGGCCGAGACCGTCGAGAAATTTTCGGTCGTGAAAACACTGCAGGCGATCGATGCCGCACACGTGGTGATCCTGATGCTGGACGCCCAGGGCGGCGTGGCGGAACAGGACGCGCATCTCGCGGGCTACGTCCTGGAAGCGGGGCGGGCGATGGTGGTGGCGGTCAACAAGTGGGACGGCCTCGACCAGGACACGCGCGAACGCACCAAGCAGGCGGTGGCGCGCGCGCTGATCTTTGTCGAGTTCGCGCCGGTGCATACGATTTCGGCGAAGGCGGGCACGGGGGTGAAAGGTCTGCTCGCAGCGGTGGATGGCGCCTACGCCGCCGCGCACAGCAAGCTCAGCACGCCCAAGCTCTCGCGGGCACTGGCAGAGGCAACGACCCGCCAGCAACCGCCGCGTGCCGGGATGACCCGGCCCAAACTGCGCTACGCCCACCAGGGCGGGGTCAATCCGCCGCGCATCATCGTGCATGGCAATGCCCTGGACCGCATCCCGGTCAGCTACTGGCGCTACCTGGAACGCTGTTTCCGCAAGGTCTTCAAGCTTGAAGGCACCCCGCTGAAAATCGAATACCGGAAGGGGCGGAATCCCTACGCACCGTGAGTCTGGCCACGCAAGGCCCCCCCCCGCGCGGTGAGCTTGGCCGCGCATCTGGCTGCGCGCGGTGAGCTTGGCCGCGCATCCAACCACGCGCGGTGGCTTGCCTGCGCACCGGCCTTGCGCGGTGAAGCCTGATAGCGGGTAAACGGCCGCCTCACGGAACCCTGCCGCCCCGGCGCGCTCCAACCGGTGGCCCACGCCCGGGAAATCCGCTAAAGTGGGCGCGAATCAAGTAAAAAGCCGCTGGATTGGTACGTTAATCGTTAATCGTTAATACGCGGCTATCAACCAATAACAAGGGGCACCCATGAGTACGAAAGGGCAGATGCTACAAGACCCGTTTCTGAATACCCTGCGCAAGGAGCACGTGCCGGTTTCGATCTATCTGGTCAACGGCATCAAGCTGCAGGGCCAGATCGAATCCTTCGACCAGTACGTCGTGCTGCTGAAGAACACCGTCACCCAGATGGTTTACAAGCACGCGATTTCGACGGTTGTGCCGTCGCGTCCGGTGAATCTGCAGCTCGAGCAGACACCGCCCGCCTGATTGTCCGATCTGGTTGCTGAACGACCGCGGGGCGGCACCCGTGCTGTGCTGGTCGCCCTCGACCGTGGCGCCCCTGATTACGCGGAAGGCGTGGGTGAACTGACCCAGCTCGCCGCGAGCGCGCGCGTGCAAACCGTCGCGCTGGTGGAGGGGCGCCGGCAGCGGCCGGAGCCTTCGACCTATGCCGGCCGCGGCAAGGTGGAGGAGATCGCGGCGGTCGTGGCACGGGAACAGGCGGATGTGGTGATCTTCAACAACGCGCTGTCGCCGGGCCAGGAGCGCAACCTCGAGCGCGCGCTGGACTGCCGCGTGATCGATCGCACCAGCCTGATCTTGGACATCTTTGCGCAGCGTGCCCGTTCGCACGAGGGCAAACTGCAGGTCGAACTGGCCCAGCTCGAACACTTGGCCACGCGCCTGCGCGGTCCCGGCGAGACCCAGTTGGAGACCGACCGCCGCCTGCTCGGCAAGCGGGTGAAGGTGCTCAAGGAAAAGCTCGCCCACGTGGCCGCGCAGCGCACCACCCAGCGGCGGGCGCGCAGCCGCGGCCAGGTGTTTTCGGTTTCGCTGGTCGGCTACACCAATGCGGGGAAATCGACGCTCTTCAACGCGCTGACCCGCGCCGGTTCGTATGCGGCGGACCAGCTGTTTGCGACGCTTGATACGACCTCGCGCCGGATCCGCCTGCCCAGCGGGACAACGGTGGTGGTGTCCGATACCGTCGGCTTCATCCGCGACCTCCCGCATACCCTGGTGGCGGCCTTCCATGCCACCCTGGACGAAGCGGTGCATGCCGACCTTTTGCTGCACGTCGTGGATGCCTCTTCCCCGGTGCGCGACACGCAGATCGCTGCGGTGGAGGGGGTTCTTGGCGAGATCGGGGCGGGCGACGTGCCGCAGGTGATGGTCTACAACAAGGTCGATCTGACGGCTGCGGCGCCGAGGGAAGTGCGCGACGAACATGGTAAGATTCGAACCGTCTGGATCAGCGCCGCCGAGCGTCTGGGCTTGGATTTCGTGCGACACGCGCTCGATGAGCGGGTGTCGCCGGGATCGCAGGCCGCACCGCTGGAGGCGAGCCGCGCCGCTTGATCCGCAGCCGCTATTTCAGCCTTTTTTCTCAGTTCTGTCTCAGCCTTTTCCGGTCTCGATCATTTTCCGTCCAATCTTGCCGATCGCCGCTTACCATCGCGCTATCGCCCCCGTGTTTTCCAACCACCACCCTACGCCCCCCACTTACCGATGCTGAACGCGCTTAAATCGCTGCCTGCCCGGATCGCCGGACGCCTTAAGGGCGCTTCCGGCACGCAGATGTCGCTGAATGATCCTAACTGGGGCCGTCGCGGCGGCAACAATAACGGTGGACCGCCTGACCTCGACGACTTGCTGCGCAACTTCAACCGCAAGTTGTCCGGCCTGTTTGGCCGCAAGGGCGGCGGTAACGACGGGCCGCCCAAAGAAGGCGGCGGCCCGAATCTGGCGCGCTTAGGCGGCGGCGCAGGCGTAGTGGTGGCCCTGCTGGTCGCCCTCTGGATTGCCAGCGGTTTCTACATCGTCGGTGCGGGCGAACGCGGGGTCGTCACGCGCTTCGGCAAGTACCTCGAGACCACCTCGCCGGGCCCGCGCTGGCATCTGCCGTACCCGATGGAGACGGCGGACGTGGTGAACGTGTCCCAGGTCCGCACGTTGGAGCTCGGCTTCCGCAACAAGGCCAAGGTGCCCAAGGAAGCGTTGATGCTGACCGACGACGAGAACATCGTCGACATCCAGTTCACGGTCCAGTACACGCTGAAGAGCGCTGAAGAATACCTCTTCAACGACCGCGCGCCGGACGAGGCCGTGGTGCAGGCCGCGGAAACCGCCATGCGCGAAATCGTCGGCAAGAGCAGCATGGACTTTGTCCTCTACGAGGGCCGCGAACAGGTCGCCATCCAGGCCACCAAACTGATCCAGGAAATCCTCGACCGCTACAAGACCGGCATTCAGGTCAGCAAGGTCAACCTGCAGAACGCGCAGCCGCCCGAGCAGGTGCAGGCTGCCTTCGACGACGCCAACCGCGCCGTGCAGGACCGCGAGCGCGCGAAGAACGAGGGCCAGGCCTACGCCAACGACGTGATCCCGAAGGCACGCGGCAATGCTTCGCGGGTCACCCAGGAGGCAGAAGGCTACCGCCAGCGCGTGGTCGAACGCGCCGAGGGCGATGCCGCCCGCTTCCGCAGCATCACTTCCGAATACGTGAAGGCTCCGGGCGTGACGCGCGATCGCCTCTACCTCGAGGCCATGCAGGACGTGATGCAGAATTCCAGCAAGGTGCTGGTCGACCTGAAACCGGGCAGCGGCAGCCTGTTGTACCTGCCGCTTGACAAGCTGATCCAGCAGTCCGGGCAGTCGGTGAGCGGCAATCTCGACGCCCAGCGAACAGCGCCGGTAGCGGCCGAGCCCGCGGCGGCGGCCGTCGAGCCCCCGGTCAGTGGCGCCCGCGCGCGCGATTCCGGATTCCGCACCCGTGACCGGGAGGCCCGCCC
>CAZXNF010000002.1:30862-34814 GCA_964641785.1 uncultured Streptomycetaceae bacterium
ACATGAAACCGCGTATTCCGCTCATCCTCGGCGCCGTGCTGGTCGTCGCCATCCTGTTCGCCATGTCGGCCTTCGTGGTCCGGCAGACGCAGAACGCCATCGTCTTCAGGCTTGGCGAAATCGTCGCCGTGAAGACCGAGCCGGGGCTCTACTTCAAGCTGCCGCTGATCGACAACGTACGCTTCAGCGATATCCGCATCCTTACGCTGGACACGCCGGAGCCCGAGCGTTTCCTGACGTCCGAGAAGAAAAACGTGCTCGTCGATCTCTTCATCAAATGGAAGATCACGGACGTGCGCCAGTACTACCTCTCGGTGAACGGTGACGAGGCGCGGGCGCGCACACGGCTCGCGCAGACGGTCATCTCGGGTCTGCGCGACGAGTTCGGCAACCGGACGGTGCACGATGTGGTTTCGGGCGAGCGCGACAAGATCATGGAGTTGATGCGCGACAAGGCCAATGAGGACGCCCGCAAGATCGGCGTGGAAGTGCTGGACGTGCGTCTGAAACGCGTGGAGCTGCCGGAGCAGATCAACGAGTCGGTCTATGGGCGGATGACCGCCGAGCGCAAGCGGGTGGCCAACGAGCTGCGCTCCACCGGTGCGGCGGAGGGCGAAAAGATCCGTGCCGACGCCGACAGGCAGCGCGAGGTCATCCTGGCCGAGGCGTACCGCGATGCCCAGCGCATGAAGGGCGAGGGCGACGCGAAGGCGTCGGCCATCTACGCCAAGGCCTACGAGTTGAATCCCGAGTTCTATGCGTTTACCCGCAGCCTCGAGGCCTACCGTTCGAGTTTCCGCTCCAAAAGCGATGTTCTCGTACTCGATCCCAGTTCCGAGTTTTTCAAGTACCTGAAGAACCCGGGCCGGGCGGGCAAATAGGCGTGGGGGACGCGGCTGCCGCGAACCCCGGCGCGCGCCGGCCGGCTGCGGCGTGACGGCAGCGGATTTCACCCGGAGCGGCCATGGGGAGTACGCTTGCCGACACGCTGCTGACCGCGTTCGCGCTGTTGCTCGTCATCGAGGGTGTGTTGCCGTTTCTCGCCCCCCAGCTCTGGCGCGAAACCTTCCGGCGGCTGACTGAGCTGACCGAAGTGCAGATCCGGTTCATCGGGCTGACCTCCATGATCGTGGGACTGTTCCTTCTCTATCTGGCCCGCTAACCTCGCTTAGTAAGGTCGCCGGGCGCCCGCCGGCGTCCGCGTGCTACCGTGCTACCGTGTTCCGCTGGCATCCCTTTGTTTTCCTTCCGATTTCCGACCATGCGCCGCTGGCTGCTGCCTGAATACATCGACGACGTGCTGCCCGCCGAGGCCGCCCGCATCGAGCGGCTGCGCCGGCGCCTGCTCGACCTGTTCGCGGCCCACGGCTACGCGCTGGTCATGCCGCCGCTGCTCGAGTACCTCGAATCGCTGCTGACCGGCACCGGCCGTGACCTCGACCTCCGAACCTTTAAGCTGGTGGACCAGTTGTCCGGCCGCATGCTCGGCATCCGTGCCGACATCACCCCGCAGGTCGCGCGCATCGACGCGCACCTGCTCAACCGGACCGGCGTGACGCGGCTGTGCTACTGCGGCACCGTGCTGCATACGCTGCCAGCAGGGGTGGACGGCACCCGCGAGCCTTTGCAACTGGGGGCCGAGCTGTTCGGTCACGCCGGCGTGGAAAGCGATCTCGAAGTGCAGCGGCTGATGCTCAAGGCGCTGCGCGCGGCCCGCGTCACGGGGGTGCACCTCGATATCGGCCACGTGGGCGTGTTCCGTGCGCTGGTGCGCGCCGCCCGGCTCGATGGCGAGCGCGAGTCAGAAGTATTCCGGGCGGTGCAGGCCAAGGACGCAGCGGGCATCGCACGCCTGACGCGTGGTCTGCCCCGCGGGCTGCAGCGCGCGTTTTCCGCGCTGCCGGAACTGTCGGGAGACCGGCGGGTGCTGGCGACGGCCCGCCGCGCGTTGCCGGCGCTGCCGGCCATCCACAGGGCGCTGGCGACGCTCGCCACGCTGGCCCGCGGCTTGGCGGATCTCGATGCCGAGCCGGGCTTCGACCTGGGCGAACTGCGCGGCTACCGCTACCACAGCGGTGTGGTGTTCGCGGCCTACGCGCGGGGCGCCAGTGTGGCCGCTGCCATCGCCCTGGGTGGACGTTACGACGAGGTGGGCAAGGCGTTCGGCCGTGCACGCCCCGCCACGGGCTTCACCATCGACCTGCGCGCGCTGGCGGCGGCCGCGCCGGTGTCGCGCGTCAAAGGCGCGATCCTTGCGCCTTACGCGCCGCGCGACCAAGAGTTGCAGTCCCGCATCGTGCGCCTGCGCGCCAGCGGCAACGTGGTGATCGAAGAACTGCCCGGGCATCGCGCGCAGCGCGCGGAGCTCGGCTGCGACCGCCGGCTCGTGCGCACGGGGCGCACGTGGAAGCTGGCCAAAACCTGATGGATCGCGCATTGTATGTACGCGCTGTTACTGGCGTCCTCTTCTCACCGCTATTCCGGAATCGTTAACTCATGGCAAAAAACGTCGTCGTCATCGGCAGTCAGTGGGGGGATGAAGGCAAGGGCAAGGTCGTCGACTGGCTGACCGACCACGCGCAGGGCGTGGTCCGCTTCCAGGGCGGCCACAATGCCGGGCACACGCTCGTCATTGGTGGCAAGAAGACGGTGCTGCGGCTGATTCCGTCGGGCGTGCTGCGCGAGGGCGTGCACTGCTACATCGGCAACGGTGTGGTGCTGTCACCGGCCGCGTTTCTGCAGGAGATCGGCGAACTGGAGGCGGCGGGTGTCGACGTCCGCTCGCGCCTGCGCGTGTCCGAGGCCTGTCCGCTGATCCTGCCGTATCACGTGGCAATCGACCAGGCGCGGGAAGTGGCCAAGGGTGCGGGCAAGATCGGCACCACCGGGCGGGGCATCGGTCCGGCCTACGAAGACAAGGTCGCACGCCGCGCGATCCGCCTGCAGGATCTCATGCACAGCGAGCGCTTCGCGGCCAAGCTGGGCGAGGTGCTGGACTTCCACAACTTCGTGCTCCAGCACTATTTCAAGCAGCCGACGGTGGACTTCCAGAAGACGCTGGATGACACGCTCGCGCTGGCCGACCGCATCCGCCCGCTGATGGCTGACGTGCCGCGCCTGCTGTTCGAGGCGCAGGAAGAAGGCCGCAGCCTGCTGTTCGAAGGCGCGCAGGGCACCCTGCTGGACGTGGACCACGGTACCTATCCCTACGTCACCTCGAGCAATTGCGTCGCCGGCGCGGCGGCGGCAGGCGCGGGCATCGGTCCGAACGCGCTGCATTACGTGCTGGGCATCACCAAGGCGTACACGACGCGGGTGGGATCGGGTCCGTTCCCGACCGAGCTGGAAGATGCGACCGGGCAACTGATCGCCACCCGTGGCAACGAGTTCGGTTCCGTCACGGGCCGGCCGCGCCGCTGCGGCTGGTTCGACGCGGCGGCGCTGAAGCGCGCGATCCAGCTGAACGGCATCTCCGGCCTGTGCGTGACCAAGCTCGACGTGCTCGACGGTTTCGAGACGCTGCAGATCGGCGTCGGCTACAAAATGAACGGCAAGCGCCGCGACATCCTGCCGTTCGGCGCCGAACTGATCGAGGAATGCGAGCCGATCTACGAGGAGTTGCCGGGCTGGCAGGCCAGCACGGTGGGCATCACGCAGTTCGATGCCCTGCCGGCGGCGGCGCAGAGCTACCTGAACCGGATCGAAGCGGTGTGCCGCATACCGGTCGCGATGATTTCAACCGGACCGGACCGCACCCAGACGATCGTCCGGCAGCATCCGTTTGAATAGCCGTGATGAGTTTTGGGTGATGAGTAATGGGTAATCGGTTCTGGGTTATGGGTGCTCACGCATCACCCATCACACATTACCCATCACCGTATTACGTCTGGTGCCGAGGAAGGGACTCGAACCCCCACAGTGTTGCCACCGCCAGGACCTGAACCTGGTGCGT
>CAZXNF010000003.1:0-2419 GCA_964641785.1 uncultured Streptomycetaceae bacterium
GCCTGCGGCACGTCGGTATGGTTGGCGATCGGCAGCACCGCCCACTTGGCGCCGCGCTCCAGCACCTGACTGTCGGGCATGTGGCTGGTCACGGTACAGGCCGCGAGCAGGGCCAGCACGGCCGCCGCGGTCACGCTCCGGATTGCGTTGAGAACATTCATGGCAAACCTCCCTCAGTAAAAGTATTGGTACCGCAAACCGAACTCGCGCACCAATGCATTGGTACCGCTGCCGCCCAGCACCTGCATCCAGTAGAGCTGCAGGTGGTCGGAACCGAACACGCTGCCGGCGGCGCCGGCGAGCAAGCTGTAGCCGCGGTAGGACAGCGTGTTATAGCTCAGGCCGACGTCGGCGAACGGCCGCAGGGCCCGCGTGTACTGCGTGCGCAGGCTGCTGCCGAAACCGCCGTAGAGGCCGGCCAGGTCGAAGCTCCGCGGCATGAACAGGCCGGCCGACGGGATCGTGCCGCCCGGATTGAGCACGGCGGTGGCCGGATTGGGCTGGCCGTCGGCCGTGTAGCGCTGGGTAGCGCCCGCGAGCCGCACGGCCAGGTCCGGATAGTCGAGCCGGATGCGGTGGCCCAGCTCCCAGTTGAGGCCGTAGCCGTAACCGAGGTAGGCCTCGTCCTGCGTGTAGTAGCGCGCGCCGAAGACCTGCGCGAGGCCGTATTCGCGGCGGCTGAAATCCATCGTGACCGTGGCGTCGGCCTGCCGCTTCATGCCGGCGACGCGCAGGGGCACCGATTCGGTGGCGAGCTGGTTCCAGCCGCCGCCGACGAGGAAAGTGCCGCCGCCGAAACGCCAGCTGCGCTCCGCGCGCGCCACCCCGAAATCGGCGAACGCCGAGCGCCAGCCCAGGCGCAGGCGCGAGAAATCGCCGTCGCCACGATCCGCGCCCTCGCGCCACAACAGCCCCACCTGCACCTGGCGGTCGTGCGCGGGCACGTTGGTGATCGAGTAAATGTTGGTCGTCCACTGGTGCGTGTCGTTCAGGTACACGTCCATCCGCAGCCGCGGGTGCAGCCAGTGCGAAACGAGTGCCACCGTCTCGGTGCCCTTCACCGCGCCGCGCAGGAAGGACGCGGTGCCGGCTTCGAGCCGGTTGGCCAGCGCCAGCGCGGTGTCCACCAGCGCCGCGTGGACGTTGTCGTCGTGCGGGGAGCGGGCCTGTTCCCGGAAAGCGAGCGCCCGCGCGAGCGGCAACTCGCCGAGCGCTCGCGCGGCCTCCAGCCGCACGCCGTCCGGCAGGCCGTCGTCACGCACGTCGTGCAGGTCGCGCGCCAGCAGCCGGTCGAGCGTCGCGCGATCGTTGTCCTGAATCGCCAAGGCCACTTCGGCCCAGCCGGGACGCGCGAGGTTGCGCCCGTAGGCCTGCCACAGCCAGCGCCGCGCGGCGTCGCGCGTTTCCGTCGTCAGCAGCCACGACAGCACGAGCTCCCTGGTCGCGGCATCCATCAATTTTTTCTCTGCCGGCGGATTGCCCGGCAGGGCCCCCGTCACCGCTGCCGCGTCCGGGGCAAGCAGTTGCCGGAACACGGACAACTGTCCGTCCCCGCCCGCGCCCTGCTGCACGGCGAGCCGCGCGGCCACCTGCAGTTGCGCACGGTCGAGCGGGCGCAACTGCCGTTCGTCGCGCAGCGCGGTCCACGCCTGGCGCCGCAACCGCCAGGCCATCGCTTCAAAGCCCGCGCCGTCGAGCGCATCCGCGTATCCCATCAGCCATAGCGCATCGCGGGTATTCGCGGGATCGCGCCGCAGTTCGCGCGCGAAGAAGGGCAGCGCCGCCAGCGGCTGATCGAGCGCCACCAGCCCCGCCGCGTACGGCGGCCACAGCATCGGCGCGTCGGCCGCGAGCCTGGCGTTCTCCTCGAGCAGCCGCGCGAGCTCGGTGTGGCGGCGCTCGCCGATCAGGAACCACAGGTAGGCGGACAACACGTCGGGATCGCCGGGCGCCAGCGCGAGCGCGCGCGAGGATTACCGCCGTGCGCTCGCTGCATCGCCGCTTGCTGCGCGGAACCGCGCGCGCGCCAGCACGAAGCCGAGATTGCTGGCCAGCGCGGCCTCCTCCTTCGCATCGAGGCCGGCGAACAGGCGCTTCAAGGCCGGCAGGTCGCCGCGGTTCTCGTAAATCTCGATCGCCATCAGCAGCAACTGGCGAAAGCCGGTGCGGCGCCAGCCCTCCTCCGCCAGGCGCCCCGCCGACTCCGGCTCCAGCGGGCGCATCAGCATGACCAGCCGCTCGAGTTCGGCGGGCTCGGCCTTGCCGCCGGCCGCAAGCTTGCGGTACGCCGCGAGCGCCGTGTCATCCTGCGCAAGCTGCCAGGCGAGGTCGCCCAACAGCCGCCAATACTCTTCGTCCGTCGCGGCCGCCACGCCACGGTGGCGCTCGAGCAGGGCGTAGGCCTCCTTGAACCGCGCGC
>CAZXNF010000003.1:2519-4748 GCA_964641785.1 uncultured Streptomycetaceae bacterium
CCAGCCACGCCTCGTTCTCGAGGATCACCGCCGAGGGGCGCGCCGCGTAGCGGCGCTCGAAATACGCGATGCCGTCCTCGGGCCGCCCGACCCGCTCGAAAGCCTCCGCGAGCAGCCGCCAGTCGCGCGCCGAAAGATCGCCGCGCGACACCGCATGCTGCAGACCAGCCAGCAGCGCCTCGTCGTCGTTCAGTCCTGGCGCGAGCCGCATCACGTTCGCCCACGCGGCCTCGTTGCCGCCGCGGGCGACGGCAAGCCACTGTTCGAGCGCGAGTTGGGGACGCTGCGTCCATTCCGCGATCTGCGCCAAGCGTTGCCGCCAGACCGCATCGTCCGGCCGCTGGCGCACCGCGGAGGCCGCGACCCGGTAGGCGTCCTCCAGATTACGGGCGGCGAGAAAGATCTCCCATGCCAGCAGATAGGCGCGCTCGTCATACGGCCGCATGCCGACCGGCACGGTCGCGCGAGCCGCAGTGTCTGACGTTGTCTCCGGTGGAGGTGGCGTTGCCCCCGCGGTGGTCGGCGCCACGGGCTCGGCCGCGTGGGCCGCCGGCACCAGCCAGTCCAGCACGCGCTGCGCCAGCCGTACCACTGGACTTGCGGGCGGCACAGCGCCCATCCGCAACAGGCGCCGCGCGTAACGCTCCGCGCGCGGCAGGTCGTTGGCCGAGCGGGCAAGCTCGGTGAGGTACAGCAATACCGTCTCGTCATCGATCAGGTCGCCCACATGCGCGTCGGCCGCCGCCAGTGCTTCCTTCAGCAGATCGCCCGACTGCAACGTTTTCACGCCGCGCAGAAAGAACAGACGCTGCTGGCCGCGCGCGGGCGCGCGCGCCTGCGCGGCGAACAGGACGGTCGCCGCGAGGCGGAAATCGCCGACGCCGATCGCTTCGTCCGCAGTCTGCGTAAACCAGGTGAGCGGCAAGTCACGGTCCGCGTCCATGATGCGCTGGGTGAGCTTCGTCGCCAGCGTCGGTTCGCCGACGGCCCGCGCCTGCGCGGCCAGGAACGCGAGGTCGGACGCCGGCCAGTCCAGCGGCGCCAGCGCGGTCACCAGCGCCTGCGCGCGACGGCCGTCGGTCACGCCCCGCCGCGCGCCTGCCGGCAACCGCAAGAGCTGCTGGTTAAGCGCCTGCAGTTCGAGCAGGCCCGCGCGCTGGCGCACCGGCGCTTCCGCGCCCGCGGACAAGGCCGCCAGCGTCCGCAGGCTGCCGGCGGCATCGCCGAGCGCGAGTTGCTGCCGCGCCAGTTGCAGGCGGAGTTCCGCGTCGTCGGGCCGCGTCCTCAGCAGGCTGGTGAGATAGGCGACGGCCAGCGGGTCGGGACTCTTTTCGCGCCGCATCTGCTCGAGCAGCGTCTGGCGCGGAAACAGCACGGCCAGCGCCACCAGCACCAGCACGACCAGCGCCACCAGCGCGCCGGGCGAGAGCAGCCGCGCGCGCGCGGCGGAATCAGCCCCCGCAACGTAGGCGTAGCGCCGGCGATCCATGCTGGGCCAGTCTGAAGGTGGCGAGTCCGCCGGACTCCGTGCGGGGCACGGCCCGGCCGTCCGCCGTCAGCGTGCAGCCGGCGGCATTGGCGAACACGAACTCGGCGGGCACGTGACCCGCCGCCGCGAACGCAATCTCCGTCGCGCCGGCCGCGCGGGTCATGCGCCAGTCGTCGATGCGCACGTTCGCGCTGGCGAGATACGGGCCGTCCACGGCGGCGGGACGGACGGTCACGCGCGCCTCGCCGCCCGCGAGATGGACGTAGGTGTCGCCGTTGATCCGCGCGTAGCCGGCGACACCCTCGCCGGACGCCTGCGCACCCAGCGTCGCCGGCAGCCGCAGCGTGCGCAGCGCGCCGTCGCCGCGCACCTGCCACGTCCCGTCTGCGAGATCGCGCGCGACCGCGACCGTGTTGAAATCCAGCGCGCGCGCGGCGTACTCCGAGGCGTACAGCGGCATCACGGGCTGCGCGAGCGCCCAGCGGTAGACGCGGTCGAGCGCGACGAGGGAAGCGCGCTTGCTCGCCGAATACATGTGGTAGTAGATGTTGATCGGCTTCAGGCGGCGCGGCGCGTCGGTGAGCTGGAAGGTTTCGATCACCCGCTCGAAGCCACCGAAGGGGCCGGTCCACAGGTTGGTGAACAGGTTCTCGTTCTGCACCGGCGCGTAGACCTGGAACAACGCGCCATTGGGGATGCCGATCGGCGCCACGCGGGTCAGCGTCGGATGGCTGCGGGTG
>CAZXNF010000003.1:4758-29380 GCA_964641785.1 uncultured Streptomycetaceae bacterium
GTTGAAGACCCCCGCGGCGTAGGCGAGGCGCACGGCTTCCGCGCTGGGGTCCGCATCGCCGGACCACAGAAAGATCCGGACCGGCTTGCCCGGCGGCGCCAGGCGGCGGTTGATGTAGTCGATCGAGCCGCCGATCTCGCGTTCGAGGCTGAAGCGAAGGCCGGGAATGTTGAGTGTGTAACTGCCGGCGCCGGGCGCGCGTTCGGCCCGCTGCCAGCGGAACGGATGCGAGAAGGTGTGGCTCGCGACTTCGACGTGCGGCAGCGCGAAGATGCGGCGTGCGATCGCCTCGAGCTGCGGCGAGTCCTTGGGGAACAGGCCCGCGGGCCCGACCTCCCCTTCGATCACCGAGACGGTGGTCGGCACGCGATAGCGCTCGAGCACCTCCTTCAGCATCACCTCGCCGGCGAAGGCGTTGCCGGGCAGTTCCGCGCGGCTCGGAAATCCGTCGCCGTCGATGTGCGCGATCATCAGCCGGCGCCCGTTTTCGGTGGTCACATCGGGCACCGGCACTACGGGCAGGCGCAGTGCCTGCTGCAGAAAGGCGAAGGGATCGAGCAGCCAACGCTCGTCGTTGTCCTGCCCGGGCAGGCTGAGGATGACGTACGGCGCCAGCGCGTAACCGCCCCACGGCGCTAGCGCGACGGCGTCCATGCGGTCGCCGCGCTCGTTGCGCAGCCGCAGCCACGGCTCGCCGTTGTCGGCGGTGATGGGCTGGAAACCGCGGCGGTCTAGCGGCGGTTCCACTTCGTAGCCGATGGCCTTCACGCGCGACTCCACGCTCACGCGCACCGGTCCGGGGGCCGTCGCGCCCGCCCGCATGCCGAGCGTGCGCGCGAGATTGCCGGCCACCGGCACGCCGAAGTCGGCGAACACCGCGACCTTCATGCCGGACTCGACCTGCCGGGCCAGCCACTGCGCGTAGGCCGCGCCGCGCGCGCCGAGGTCGCCCTCGAACCAGGTCACGATGCCGGCGTAGCGGCCGTTCAACGGATACGTCGGCAACTGGCCGGTGGACACGTCGATGTATTCCGGGACGTAGCCCATCCAGTTCAGTGGCATCGCCGCGAAGCGCAGGATCGATTCGAAGGCGAGCGCCGTCGGATCGCCGCTGTGCCGGTAGAGCATCAGCACCTTGCGCGGCACGGCCTCCACCGCCGATACACCCAGCGTTTCGAGCGCCGGATCGGCAACGTACGGAATGAAGCCGTGCTCGAGGATGCGCCGCACGGTCGCACGCGCCAGTTCGCGGTCCGCGGGAGGCACGTAGTCGATGGCGATGACCGGGAGCTTGTATTCGTTCTTCACGCGGTTCAGCTGTCCCAGCAGCCACTCGCGGTCGGGCGCGGACACCTCGCCATAGCTGCTCCGGCCGGCGTCCCAGCCGCGGTACAGTGACTCGGCCGCCACCGCGTAAGCCTCGCGGTGCAGTTGCGGCAGCACCTCGAAGCCGCGGTTGAAGATCAGTTTCAACTGCGGATAGCGGCGGCGGATTTCGGCGATGGCCGCCGTAAGCCCTGCCTCCTGGCGCGCGCGCGCGGCCGGGTCCTTCGCCACCAGATGAAAGGAATCGAGCGTGTCGAGGAACAGCCCCGCGTAACCCGCATCCACGATCGGCTTGACGATGCGTTCGGCCAGGAACGCCGGCCACGCCGGCTGCGCCTGGTCCAGCACCAGCGCGCCCCACGCGGTGTTTTCACCGATCTTCCAGTCCGCCGGAATCTCCTTCGCGTAGCCGCGCGAGGGCGCAACCTCGCCGACCGCCACGTAGGCGAACACCTGGCTGCGGGCGCTGGTGCGCGCACGCACGTCGCGCGCGTGGTCCGGGTCCACCACCACGAGGTCGAAGCTTTTCAGCTCATCCCACGGCGGCGCCGAGCCGTAATGGAACGCGATGCTGCGCGGCTGCGCGCCCGCGCCGGCGGCGGCCAGCAGGAGAAGGGCGCCGGCAAGCGCCCTGCACAGCAGGCGGCGCATCAGGCGGGCGACTGCGGTGGTACCGCGGGCGGGGTCCGGCCGTGCGAACGCGCAAAAAACGCGGTGTAACCCGATGAAACCGGCAGCGCCGGCGACCAGTGCGCGCATACGAAGAGACGAACCTGCAGGGGGTGTTGGAACAGGCGAGTGAGGCGAGCGAATGCTAACACGCCCCACGCCCCTGCCCGCTGGCGGAAACTAGTGGGCAAGCCCCGGTACGAGCGGCACGAAACGCACTGCCAGGACACTGCGCCGCGACACCCTGCCCTGCGCATCTTTGGTGATCAGCAGCAGTGCCTGCCCCGTGCGTTGCGCGCCGACCGGGATCACCAGCCGGCCGCCCGGCGCAAGCTGTTCGACAAGCGCGGGCGGCACCTCCGGCGCGCCGGCCGTGACCATGATGGCGTCGAACGGCGCCGCCTCCGGCCAGCCGGCGTAACCGTCGCCGGTGCGCGTGCGCACGCTGTCGTAGCCTTCGCGCGCGAGCCGGGCGGCGGCCTCGCGCGCGAGCGGGGCGAGTCGTTCGATCGTATAAACCTCGCGGGCGAGCTCGGCGAGCACCGCGGCCTGGTAACCGGAGCCCGTGCCGACTTCCAGCACGCGCTCGCGTCCCTTCAGGTCCAGCAGTTCGGTCATGAGCGCCACGATGAAGGGCTGCGAGATGGTCTGCCCGTGACCGATCGACTGCGGATGGTTGGCATAGGCCTGCGCCGCCTCATCCGCCGGGACGAAGCGATGGCGCGGCACTCTGGCCATTGCCTCCATGACGCGAGGCGCGTAGACCCCGCGCCCCGTCTCCTGTTGCGTCTCGCGCGCGAGCGCCGTGATGTCGTCGAGCATCGCGCGGCGTGCCGCGGCGTAAGGGTCCTGCGCGGACGCTGCTTCTGTCGGAGTGGCCGTCATCGTTGAGAACAAGAGCAGAAAAAAGAAAAGGCGCACCGGGAGCGACAGCGGTGCGCCTTTGGGGTGATCGGGCGCGAAATCCGCTCCGCGCCCGACGCCCATTACCCCTTGCCCCTTACCGCTTCCCATTACCCTTTGAGACAGCTGCTCATGAACGACTTGCGCGCATCGCCCGCCAGCTTCTTGTCACCGGCATCCTTGTTGCAGGATTTCATCTTGTCCTGCTGCGAGGCTTTGTGCTCGGACAGGCACTTGCTCATGAACGCCTTGCGCTCGTCGCCGGCCAGCTTCTTGTCGCCGGCATTCGCGTTGCACTGCTTCATGCGGTCCTGCTGCGCTTTTTGCGCCGCGCTCGGTTCCTTTTTCACCGGGTCAGCGGCGTAGGCCGCGGGCGCCAGCGCGAAGGCGAGACTCACTGCCAGGATCAGTTGTTTCATGTTTGCACTCCCCTTTAGTGGTTTAAGTCTTTGATAACGCGTAGGTAGACGGGCGAGGCGTTGTGTGGTTGCCAGCCCGTCTGACACTTTAACGCACGGCGGCGGTTTCGGGCTGACTCGCAGGACAGGTTTCCGCGAGCAGTTCGTAGGAGCGCATGCGGGTGGCATAGCTGCCGGTGATGGAGATGACCACCAGCTCGTCGGCTTCCGCTTCGGCCATCAGCGCTTCCAGCCGCGCGCGCACAGTGGCAGGCGCGCCAAGGATCACGCGCCGGCGGTGGTGGCGCATGCGCGCGCGCTCGACTTCGGTGTAGGTCCGCGCTTCGGCCTCAGCCTGCGACGGCATGGGCGCGTCCACCCCGTAGTCCATGTTCAAGCGGCGCAGGTCGATCGCGGCCGCCAGCCGTTCCGCGTCCGCGTCCGTCTCGGCGCAGATCACGAACACGGCAAGCGCGGAGTACGGCGCGGCCTCGCGCGCGGACGGCTGGAACTTGCGCCGGTAGTCACGCATCACTTCGCTGCCGCCCGACGCGCTGATGAAGTTCGCGAAGGCGAAGCGCAATCCAAGCTGCGCGGCGAGCGCGCCGGAATAATCGGACGAGCCGAGCAGCCACACTTCCGGCGCCGTATCGCAGACCGGCTGCGCCATAACCCGCGCGAACGGGTGGTCCGCCGGCATCGTACCGTCGAGCCAGGCGACGAGGTACTGCACCTGCTCCGGGAAATCCTCCGCCGTCGGGTAGCGCCCGCCGCCCATCGCCATCGCCGTCGTCTGGTCACCGCCCGGCGCACGGCCGAGGCCAAGATCGACGCGCCCCGGAAACAGCGCTTCGAGCATGCGGAACTGTTCCGCGACTTTCAGCGATGAGTAATACGGCAACAGGATGCCGCCGGTGCCGACGCGGATGCGTGACGTCGCGGACAGCACGCGCGTCGCGAGGATTTCCGGGCACGGATCGGCAAGCGCGGCGATGGCGTGATGTTCTGCCAGCCAGTAGCGGTGGAAACCGAGCTGCTCGGCATACTGCGCGAGACGGATCGTCTCCGCGACAGCCTGCGCGGGCGTATGGCCGCTGATGACGGGCGACTGGTCGAGCACACTCAGTTTCATGTTGTTACCCCTCACCCCTCACGCCTCACTGAATCAGAAACGCCGCCTGCTCCGACAACGGACCGCTGTCCACATCCCGCCGCGCGAGCGGCCAGATGCGCAGCTTCCGTGCGACGCAGATTTCGTGGAAGGCTTTCGCCTCGTGTTCGTGCCATTCCCACTCGCCCGCCGGCGACCAGAACTCGTCGAACAGCACGATCGTGCCGGGCGTCAGCGTCAATCGTTCGAGCACGAGCTTCGCCGAGGCGTAGAGGTCGGAATCGATGTGCACGAACGCGAGGTCGCCCATTTCGGCAACGCGCGCCAGCGTCAGCGTGTCCTGGAACAGGCCGTCCACGAAGACCACCGACGGATCGTGCGTGTACCAGCGCGCAACCCGCTCCTTCGGCAGCCGGAAGAAGCCGCGCGGGTAACCCGGCCGCCAGTCTTCCGGCAGACCTTCCCACCACTCGAACGCATAGAGATTGTTGGCGTGCGTGTAGCGCTTCCGCACGCGCGTGATCTCCTGGAAGGTGCGGTTCCAGCCGACGCCGAAAGTTGCCCAGTGACCGCTGCGCTTGGTGACCATCTCGCCCAGCACGTCGTAGTAATTTTCCACCGGCACGCGCGGCATGCGCTCGAGCTGGAAGAAGTCGGTCAGTTGGCGGGCGTAGTCCATGCGTTCGCTGCAGATTCAGTTGCCGAGTTCGGAACGAAAGTCCTCGAACTTCCCGCTCTTGCTGCGCGGGATGGCGTCGAGGTAGGTCACCGTGAGCGCGAAAGGATACCCGAGACGCGTGACGATGAGCTCGCGAAGACGCGCCTCCTCCGCCGGCGTGCCCCTGCGGTCCGCAACCAGCCGCAGTTCCAGCGCGTCCGGCGCCGTCTGCACCAGTTGGAACTGCCGCACCGGCAGCACCTCGTGGTAGCGCATCTCCGCGAGGCGCGGCCACAGCCGGCCGCCGCCCGGCAGCGTCAGCATGTTGCGGCTGCGGCCGAGGATGCGCGCGAGCACCGGCAATCCGCGACCGCAGGTGCACGGCGCACCGACTTCCGCGTAGTCGCCCACTGCGTAGCGGAACAACGGTGTAGCGAAGTTATGCAGCGGCGTCACCGCCACGCGGCCGGTTTCGCCGGGGGCGCAGGCGCGACCGGCGTCATCAAGCACCTCTACGTGCACGGTTTCGGCCTGGATATGGTGGCTGCCTTCCGCGCATTGCACCGTCAGATAGCCGACTTCCTGCGCGGAATACACGTCGTGCAGCGGCACACCCCACCGCTCCCGGCACAAGGTCCGCGTCGAGTCTTCGACGCATTCGCCGACGGTGCGCACTTCCTTCAGCGCGGACAAGCGCACGCCCTGCCGCGCACATTCGTCGATCAGGTCCGGCAACAGCGACGGAAAGATGACGAGATAGGCGGGCTGCACGCGTGCGAGCCACGCGGTCTGTTGCGCCACCGTGGCGGTGACCGCAAGGCCGCGGGCGGGGCCTGAGGCATACACCGTCGAGACCGGCGCGCCCCAGTCCGGCCATGAATCGCCCTCCGGCGGCAGCGCGGCACCGTCCTGAAACCAGCGGATCCCGGCCAGCACGCCTGAGAAATCACGGTCGTGCCACAGGTGGTCGCGCAGCGTCACCGCCTCCCAGAAGAGGGTGGTGAGTTCCGTCTTCCGCACGCGGATCGGCATGCCCGTGGAACCTGAGCTCGCGACTTCGCCCGTGCCGCCGTGACCTTGCGGCACGACCGCGCAGCGCAGCGCAGCGCCCTGCGCCTGCACCTCCGTGCGCTCCAGCACGGGCAGCGCCCGCCAGCAGTCGCGCAACGCACTCCCCTGCCCATAGCCCGTTTGCGCCAGCCGGTTGCGCCAGAACGGCGAATGCTGGAACGCATGCGCGGCCAGCACATCGAGCTGGCGGAACTGCTGTGTCAGAAGCGCTTCCGGCGACAGCCATTCCGAACGGCCGAACTGGTCGAGCAGCGCACACAGTGCCGCGGCGCGCCCGGTGGGAATGGCGGGCCATTCGATGCCGGCGACGGTGGAGCGCGGGATATTCAATCGGACCGCAGGAACTCGTCGAGCACGTTGCACCACGCCTGCGCGAGATTGTTCCGGTTGTAGCCCCCGCCGCCGAAGCCCATCAGCCGCCCGCCCGCGAGTTCGTTCGCCAGCACGCACAGGCGCTTCGCCGCATAGCCGTGCGCGGCCGGCGTGTACTCCAGATGCGCGAGCGGATCGCCCGCCACGCTGTCCGCGCCGCACTGGAACAGGATGAACTCGGGCTTGAAGTGGCGCAGGTGGGCTTCCACTTTCTCCCACGCCGCGCGGAACTGCTGGTCGCCCGCGCCTGGCATCAGCGGGATGTTGAGCTTGACGCCCGCCGCCGTGCCCTTGCCGGTCTCCTCGGCGCCGCCGGTGCCCGGGTACAGATAGCGCCCGTCCTCGTGGATGTCGGCGAAGATCAGGTCCGGGTCCGATTCGAAGGGATAGAACAAGCCGTCGCCATGGTGCACGTCGATGTCCACGTAGGCCACGCGCTGGACGCCGTACTGCGCACGCAGCGTATCGATCACCACGCCGCAGTCGTTGAACACGCAGAAGCCCGCCGCCGACCCGCGCCGCGCGTGATGCAGCCCGCCGATCGGCTGGAACGTGCGGCGCACATCGCCCGCCATCACGCGGGCGAGGCCGTCGAGCGCGCTGCCGATCACCGTCGAGGTCGCTTCATAGACGCCCGGATAGGCCGGCGTGTCGCCGCCGTCGAGATAGCCGTCCCCCACCTCCGACAGGTGCTCAACCTTGGACACCAGCGCCGCGTCGTGAAAGCGCTCGATCTCCTCTTCAGTTGCCGCGCGCGGCTCGCCGTGCACGGCCTGCTTGTCGAGGCCGCGCTTGACCGCTTCCCTCAAGAAGGCGGCCTGGCGGTCGGTGCCGAAGGGGTGGCCGTTCGGGAAGCCGTAGAGCCCGAGGGCATCGCTGACATAAAGGGCTACCGCACTCATTCAATCTTCTCCGCGCTCTCTGCGTCTCTGCGGCTGAGGTTGATTTTCATGGCGCCACGGCGTACCCCTCAAGGGGGTATCGAGACCTTGGCGGCAAAACCGGTTCTGGATCCCGGCCTGAAGCCTGCCGGGATGACGCTCGCTATGCGAGCGTCACTTCCAGCGCGCCCAGCCCTTCCACTTCCGTTACTACCCTGTCCCCCGGCTTCAGCCAGGTCCGCCGATCCGGCGGCATGCCCAGCACCACCCCTTCCGGGGTGCCGGTAAAGATGATGTCGCCGGGCTTTAGCGTGAAGTGCCGCGAGCAGTAGCTCACGATCTGCGCGCAACTGAAGATCATGTCCGCGGTGCTGGAGTTTTGCCGTTGCTCGCCGTTGACGTGCGTCGTGACTCTCAGGTTCTGCGGGTCGCGCACCTGGTCCACCGACACGAGGTAGGGCCCGAGCGGCGCGAAGCCGTCGGGTATCTTGCCGAGCATGAACTGGCTGGTCGCGCGCTGCAGCGCCCGCGCGGACAGGTCGTTACCGGTGGCGTAACCGAACACGTATGAGAGCGCCTTCGCTTCCGGCACATCCACCGCTTTCTTGCCGATTACGATCACCAGCTCGACTTCGTAGTCGATCTGCGTGTCCACTTTGAGCGGCAGCTTGATCTTTGCGCGGTGGCCGGACAGCGTGTTCTCGTACTTGCTGAACAGCAGCGGCACCGGCGGGATGGGATTGCCGGTCTCGGCGGCGTGGCGCCGGTAGTTGAGGCCGACACAGATGATCTTGGGCGGATGCGGCACCACCGGGCCGAATTTCGCGCGCGCCTCGGACAGCAGGACCTTCTTGCCGCGTTTGTCGGTGAGCGCTTTGGCGATGAGCTTGCGCAGCGGCACACAGTCCGCGCCGGCCAGCACTTCGTCGATGGTGAGCGGGGCCTTCATCCGGAACAGCTTCGCCGCGGCAGCGACATCGAGGATGCCCGCAGTCGTCTTCACGCCAAGGGTATAGCCCGCCTTGCCGGCGAGCGTGGCGAAGGTGAGGCCGGCGGGTTTGGGGGAAAGCGATTTCTTCAGCACTGCCATGATCGTGCTCCTGTTTCGTCGGGTTGGTGCGGTCGTTCAGTTCGCTGTCACGCCTGCGGCCTCGATCACCTTCGCCCACCGCGCGATGTCGGTTTTGATGAGTGCCGTGAACTGCTCGGGCGTGTTCGCGCCGACCTCGGCGCCCTGCTGCGCGAGGGTCTGCCTCACATCCGGGAGCTGCAGAATCTTCACCACTTCGGCATGCAGCTTGGTCACGATCGCGGGCGGCGTGCCGGCCGGCGCGAACATGCCGAACCACGAGCCCGAGTCGAAGCCGGCGACGCCCTGTTCGGCGATGGTCGGCAGGTCCGGCAGCGCGCCGGAACGCTTCGCACTCGTCACGGCGATCGCGCGCACCCGGCCGGACTGGATGAAGGGCAGCGCCGAGTTCATGTTGTCGGCCATGAACTGCACCTGCCCGGCCGCCACCGCCGCGAGCCCGGGCGCGCCGCCCTGGTAGGGCACGTGCGTCATGCTGGTGCCGGTCATCATCTTGAACAGTTCCATCCCGAGATGCCCCGGCGTGCCCTGTCCGGCGGAACCGAAGTTGAGCGCGCCGGGCTTCTCCTTCGCCAGCGCCACCAGTTCCTTGACGTTGCGCACCGGCAGCGCGGGATTGACGATCACCACCTGCGGCACGATCGCGACCAGCGTGATCGGCGCGAAATCCTTCAGCGCGTCATACGAGAGGTTCTTGAAGAGGCTGGGGCCGATGGCGTGCGTGGCGTTGGTGCCCATCAGCAACGTGTAGCCGTCGGGATTGGCCTTGGCGACGAGGGCTGCGCCGAGGGTGCCGCCGGCGCCCGCCCGGTTGTCGATGATGACGTTCTGTCCCCAGGCATCGGTCATGCGCTTGCCGACGACGCGCGCGAGGATGTCGGTGGCCCCGCCCGGCGGGAAGGGCACGACCATGCGGATCGGCCGGCTCGGATAATCGGCGGCGTCCTTTGCGGGCCCGGCGGCTACACTGCTGCCAGCGGCGAGGAGCAATCCGAGCCCAACGAAACTGAGTGCGGTCTTCACGGGAACCCTCCAGGGACAGCGGGAAATGGCGAGGCGGCATCATAGCGCGAAGCCGCCGCTGGCTTCAGCAGCCTTGCCCGCCTGCGCAGCCGGCGCTACAGTCATGTCCACGGGGACGACCGCAGTCTCCCCGGGTCTTCCTTCCAGGAAGATCGCGACGGTCTCCGTCCAAGCGCTGCGCGTTGGCGTTCGCCTTCCACGGGCGAAACTCAGGAGACCCGCATGGATACCACCGTTCCCTCGATCACCGTCAGCGAGCTGCGCGCGCAGCTCGGCACCGCCGCCGCGCCCGTCATCGTGGACGTGCGCAAAGTGGAGGCCTACGACGCCGATGCCCGCACCATCGCCGGCGCGCTGCGCCGCGCGCACGACCGTGCCGCCGAGTGGGCGGCGGAGCTGCCCGCCGGCCGCCCGGTGGTTGCCTGCTGCGTGCACGGCCACCAGGTCAGCCAGGGCGCGGCGCAGGCACTGATCGACCGCGGCTTCGACGCGCGCTTTCTGGCGGGCGGCATCGAGGAGTGGAAAAAAGCGGGTGCGCCCACGCTGGCGAAGCAGCCGGCGCTCGGCCTGCCCGCGACGCGGCGCTCGGCGTGGATCACCCGCGAGCGGCCGAAGATCGACCGCATCGCCTGCCCGTGGCTGGTGCTGCGCTTCATCGACCCGCTTGCGGACTTCCATTACGTGCCGGCCGACCGCGTGACGGACGAGGCCAAAGCGCGCAACGCCATTCCCTACGACGTGAAGAACGTGCAGTTCGCGCACCGCGGCGAGCGCTGCAGTTTCGACGCGATGATTGAGGACTTCGACCTGCACGATCCCGCGCTCGAGCGGCTGGCCGCGATCGTGCGCGGCGCGGATTGCGGCCGGCCGGAACTCACGCCGCAATCGGCGGGCCTGCTCGCGATCTCGCAGGGACTGTCCGCGAACTTCGCTGACGACCACGCGATGCTCGCCCACGGGCTGGTGGTGTACGACGCGCTGTATGCGTGGTGCCGGACGACATAAACGCCTACCACCCCTTCCGCTCCGCTCCCTCCCCTCCTTGGCAAGGAGGGGAAGCACAGCGTGCGCAGTGGTGACGCCCGTCAGAACAACGCCATCTGCCCATCCGCGCGCGGCAGCGCGGGCGGACGAAATTTCGTGACATCGAGACCGCGATTGCGCGGTCCGCCGTTGAACCCCAGCCGCCGGCACGCCGCCTCGAAACGCTTGCGCAGCAGCTCGGCATACTCGCCGGTGCCGCGCATGCGCGAGCCGAATTCCGGATCGTTGTCGCGGCCGCCGCGCATCGCGTGCACGCGGCTCATGACGTGGTCGGCCTTGAGGGGATAGTGCGTCTGCAGCCAGTCGCGGAACAGGTCTTTGACTTCATACGGCAGGCGCATCAGCACGTAGCCCGCCCAGATCGCGCCGGCGTCGCGCGCGGCTTCGAGGACGCGTTCAGTCTGGTCGTCAGTCAGGAAAGGAATGATCGGCGCCACCATCACGCCCACCGGCACGCCTGCGTCACTCAGGCGGCGGATGGCTTCGATGCGGCGCAAGGGTGCTGACGCGCGCGGCTCCAGCGTCCGGGCCAGATCATTGTCCAGGTTGGTGACGGAAACATAAACCGCCGCGAGGTTCTTCTGCGCCATCGGCACCAGCAGATCGAGGTCCCGCTCGACCAGCGCGTTCTTGGTGACGATGCCGACCGGGTGGTCGCAGGCGGCCAGCACCTCCAGCACGCCGCGGGTGATCTTCCAGTCGCGCTCGATCGGCTGGTACGGATCGGTGTTCGCGCCCAGCGAGATCGTGCTCGGCCGGTAGCCGGGCTTCGCCAGTTCGGCCTTCAACAGTTCGGCGGCATTCACCTTGGCGAACAGCCGCGTTTCGAAATCCAGGCCGGGCGACAGGTTGAGGTAGGCGTGGCTGGGCCGGGCGTAGCAGTTGTGGCTGACGACACCGTTCGCGATGAAGTCTTCCGTTTCCGTGGTGATGTCGTAGAGCCGCATTGCTCTGGCATACGGCTCGACGCTGATGACGCGCAGCCGCGCACTACTCTTGACGGCCTGCCCTGCGAATTCCCGCTTGCGCGCGATCGCCGGATCGACCGAATGAAAGAATCGCAGATGCTCGCGCAAGCCTCCGGTCACGCGCACGACATCGATCGGCTTGGGCCGTCCGTGGATGACGTGCTCAACGACAAACCCGAAACCCAGGCTGCGGAGACAACGACCGGTCCACGCGATCATCTCCGCGTCCGTATTGCTGATCCGAAGCGCGCCGCCGCTGTAACTGCCTTCGGCGTCGAATATCCCGGCCAGGAACCCCGCCATCCAGCTGCGGGACGCACGCGAGGGCCACGCGATCAATGCGTGAATCTGCTTCACATTAGGCGCCGAACTCGTGCGGATCGCCCCCATATCGCGGCGGCCAGCCACCGCGGCCTGAAAGGTAAATGCCTGCGTCTGGATCTCGCGGTCGAGCAGGTATTCCTGCGTGCGGTCCAGCCCTTCGTTGTCGCACGGAGCAAGGCGAAACCGGTGCTGGACATCGCGGACACGCCCGGGCCGCGTGTATTCGTACGATCCCGGATGGGCGTCGCCGCGGATCATGCCGCAGAGATAGCCCAGCTTGTAGTCGCGGCTCTTCAAGGGCGTGCGCGCAAAGGCTCCGACGCCCATCAGCTTGTTGTTCACTGTGAGGTGCGGCCGTTGCGCCCTGCCGTCCGGCGTTTTGTCGGCGTCAGCAACGTACTTCCAGCCACGTTCCGTCAAAAAGCGGTGGTCGCCGCCCGCGACCAGCGAAGTGCCGTCCTCAAGCGTCACCTTGTACGCCGGCTTGATGACGCTCCAGTGCGCGAGCACCCGCGTTTTCACGTAACGGCGATACCAGCCTTCGCGCACGGTGCCGTAAATGGTGTCGCCCGCGCGCACTTTGGCGAGCGGAAGCGTGCTGCCGTCGGCCATCAGGATCAGCGTGTCCCCGGACAGGCAGTACACACAGCCATGTTCGCATCCACGATAGGGATTGATCGACTGCGTGAACGGGATGTCCGGCGAATCGTTGCGCGCGATGATGGATTTAGCGGTTTCGGCCGTGACGTGGGTCTTCAGCGGCGGCAGGTCGTAGTCCGGATCGACGCCCCAGCCGTCGTCGTAACCCTCGCGCCCTTCCCGCTCGAAACGGCCCTCGGGATTGAAGCCGGCACCGCGGCCCTTGCGCGGGCCGGCGCGATCGCCAGTGAGGGTTTTCAGGGGCATACTGTAATTGTATACAGTTTCCTGAAAAGGCACCAAGAAATGGAAAGACGAGAGGCGAAACTTCGTCACGGCCCGATCGCGCATTCACCTCTATCGTCTCTCGCTTTCTGAGTTGCTGTTTTCTTGGCGTTCTTGGCGCCTTGGCGGCCAATCCGCTTTAGTCTGCCCCTCGCGCCGCCTTCTCCCACTGCCGGCGCTCGCGCTTGGTCGGGCGCCCTTTCGCCGCCACCGGCGCCGGCTGCGCGCGGACTTCCTCGATGCGGGCGAGGCGGCGCGCGAGGCTGTCCGCGTCTTCCTCGTATAGCGTGCGCGCGACTTCCGCAGAGCCGCGCCGCTCCGCGACCGCGCGCACGGTCAGCGTCCACTCATAGACCCCGGCATGAACCACCAGGCGGTCGCCGGGTTTCACTTCCTTGGCGGGCTTGGGACGCTCGCCGTTCAGGCGGATCTTGCCGCCAGCGATCGCTTCCTGCGCGAGGCCGCGCGTCTTGTGGAAGCGTGCGGCCCACAGCCACTTGTCGAGACGGATACCGCTCATTCAGTCGCCCAGGGATTTCGCGACCGCGGCGAGCGCCTCGGGCGTGGCACGGCCCTGCTCGCGGGAGAGGTCCAGCGCGATGCGCCCCAGCTCGCGATAAATCGCCGCCAGCGCCGGATCGGCGGCGAGCGCCGCGCGCTGCCGCGCCACCACCGCCGCATCGCCGCGTGCGACCGGCCCGGTGAGCGCGGCGGCCGGCCCGAGACGGAACACGTTATCCACGGTCTCGCGCACCAGTGGTTCCATCAGGCGCAGCGCGTCTGCGCGCGTGAACCCGGCCTTCGCATAGCAACGCAGCGCCGCTTCCAGCAGCGCCACCAGGTCGTTGCTCGCGAGCACACTCGCGGCGTGGTACTCGGTCTTGCGCGCGGCGTCGAAGGCAAACACCGTGGCGCCGATGCGTTCGAAGGCGGGCTTGAGTATCGCTAGCGCGGCCGCATCGCCTTCCGCCGCGCAGGGCGTGCCAGCGAAGGTGTCCACCGCACGCGCGGGATCGGCAAAGGTTTTCAGGGGATGGACGCTGGCGACCGCAGCACCGCGATCGCACAGTGGCGCAAGCACGGAGGATGACAGCGCCCCGCTGCAGTGGAATGCCACGTCGCCGACGCGCATCACACCGCTGTCGGCCAGCGCCCGCGCGCAGGCTTCGATGCGATCGTCGGGCGGCGTCAGCATCCAGACAGCGGCCGCCCGCATCTGGGTGAGCGCGCTGGCGACGTTGCCGGCACCGATAAACGACACGGCGACCCGTGCCCCCTCCGCGGTGCCGCTCAGCAAGTCCTGCACGTCGAACACGCGCTTGCGCGCGAACAACCGCGCCAGCGTTTTGCCGACGCGTCCGCAGCCGATGAGGTTGAGTGTCGCCATGTTTGAACCGGGGCTATTGATCCGCCGGCAGCTCGAAGATACGCGGATCCTTGAAACGCGCGACCAGAAATTCGATGAAGGCGGTGACCTTCGCCGACAGGTGGTGCCGTTGCGGGTAAAGCGCAAAGATATCCGCTTTCGGCAAGGCGTAGTCTTCCAGAATCACCACCAGACGGCCGCTGCGCACGTACTTCGTCAGCCCCCATACGGAACTGACTGAACGCATGAGTATGCCGTGTCCGTCCAGCGCCCAGCGCAGGGCCGCGTCGCCGTCGTTAGTACTCAGCCGTCCGCGCACCTTGACCGTTTCGGTCCGCCTGCCGGACGCGGACGTGAACCGCCACTGCGTCTGGGCCACGTCATCCTGCCGCAACACAATGCATTCGTGCCGCGCGAGGTCTGACGGGGCTTTCGGTCGCCCGTGCTTTTCCAGATAGGCGGGCGACGCGAACAGCGTGCGCGAGTTCGACGCGATCTTCCGCGCGATCATGCGCGTCTGCGGCAGCTCCCCGAACCAGATACTGAGATCGTAGCCCTCGTCCGACAGGTTCACGGGCCGGTCCGTCAGTTGCAGTCGGACTTCCACCTCCTGGTAGCGCTTGACGAAGGCGGACACGGCGGGCGCGACGTAGGCCCGGCCGAAGCCGAACGTGGCGTTGACCCGCAAGAGCCCCTTGGGCACCGCGCGGCTGCTGGAGACGCGGCGCTCCAGCTCGTCGATGTCGGCCAGGATCCGCGCCGCACTCTGCAGGTAGACCTCGCCCTCGTTCGTCAGGCTGACCTTGCGCGTCGTGCGGTTCAGGAGCCGCACGCC
This sequence comes from uncultured Streptomycetaceae bacterium, assembly GCA_964641785.1. Classification (GTDB taxonomy): domain Bacteria; phylum Pseudomonadota; class Gammaproteobacteria; order Burkholderiales; family SG8-41; genus CAZXNF01. The sequence goes on from CAZXNF010000003.1 coordinate 19,722, forward strand.
CAGCCGCCGCTCCAGGCGCGACAGGCGCTTGCTGACGGCGGGCGGCGTGACGCCCATTTCGTGCGCGGCCGCCGAGAGGTTGCCCTTCTTCGCCAGCAGGCAGAAAAACGCGAGTTCGGAGGGCTCGTTCATTCGTGACTTTAAGTTACCAATACTGTGAATCCAGATGAATTATGAACCCGCCGATTGTGTTTAGACTAGCGTGCCACGCTACCTGCATGGCCACGCCGGACCGTACAGACCGCAACCAGGAAGCCCCGTGTTCAACCTCATCGACAGACTGGTAAGCACCGATTTCGGCCAGCGCGGCATGGCGCCTCTTTTTGAGGCGGCGCGCGCGCAATCGAAGCTGCCCTTGTGCCAGGCGGCGGCACAGGCGCTGGCAGGGCTGCAGGCGGGTGATGCCGTGATCTTCCTGACCGGCTCGATCGTGCGCGGCTGGGTATCCCCGGCGCTGGCGGAAACCGACGGCCCTATTGGCGTCGCGGCACTCGGCCGCGCGCTCAATTTCGGCTTCAACGCCACGCCCATCGTGTTGACGGATCCTTCGCTGGTGCCCGCAGTCGCCGCCACCATGGAAGCCGCCGGCCTCACCGTCGTGCCGCGTGACAAGGCGCGCGGGGCGGCGGCGAATGTCCGCTTCACGGGCGTTGCCGCGGTGGAAACCGGCCCCTGCGCGGCCGACGAAGCGAAACGGCATGCGGCGCAACTGCTCGACGACGTGCAGCCCAAAGCGGTGATTGCCGTCGAACGTTCCGGCATGACCGGCGACGGCACCTTCCGCAACTCGGTCGGCCAGAACACCAGCGAAGGCCGCGCGCTGCTCGATTACGTCGTGCTGGAGGCGCAGTCCCGCGGCGTGCCAACGATCGGCATCGGCGACCTCGGCAACGAAATCGGCATGGGCGCGGTGCGCGAGGCCGTCGAGCGCCACATTCCCGATGGCGCCCGGGTCTGCGCCGCAGTCGGCACGGACATCGTTTTTCCCTGCGGCGTTTCCAACTGGGGTTGCTACGCCATCCAGGCCGCGCTGGCGATGCTGACCGGTCGCATCGAGCTCGCCCACACCCCGGCGCTGGAACAGCGGCTGCTGGACGCCGCGACGCGCATCGGCCTCGTCGATGGCCTGCACGGCACGCGCGAACCCACGGTGGACGGCCTTCCGGGCGAGCTCCACGTGGCGCTGGTGCAGTTGCTGTTCAGCACCGCGCAACGCGGCATCGCCTTCCAGAAACTGCACGGCGCCGCGGAACCGGTCTTCGAGATCGGGCGCCTTGCCCATTTCCGCAAACTGATGCGTTAACCGAGGAAACCCCCGAATGAAACGCCCAAAGCTGTTGCTGGTTGCCGGATCAATCGGAACCGTCCTGGCGAACCTCGCGTCCGGCGCAAGCGCTCAGCAGGAGGCGGCATATCCCAACCGGGCGGTTCGTCTGATCGTGCCGTTCCCACCCGGCGGCGGCACCGATATCGTCGCGCGTACGCTGGGCATCCGGCTGGGTGAATCGCTGGGTCAGCAGATCGTGGTCGATAACCGCGGCGGCGCCGGCGGCAACATCGGCGCGGAGCTGGCCGCCAAGGCAGCACCCGATGGCTACACGCTGTTCATGGCCTCGGCGACCCAGGCGATCAACGTCACCCTGTACGGCAAGCTCGCGTACGACCTGGCGAAGGACTTCGCGCCCGTCTCGCTGGTGGCCACACTGCCCTACACGCTGGTCTGTCATCCGGGCCTGCCGACCACTTCCGTGAAAGCACTGGTGCAGCTCGCCAAGGACAAGCCCGGCCAACTGAACTACTCTTCTGCCGGCAGCGGCACTGGCACGCATCTCGCCATGGAGATGTTCAAGACAGCCGCGGGCATCAGCATCGTGCACATCCCCTACAAGGGCAGCGCGCCCGCCGTGACGGAACTGTTGGCGGGCCAGGTACAACTCATGTTCGGCAACACCGCCTCCGTTCTGCCGCAGATCAAGGCCGGCAAGCTGCGCGCGCTGGCGGTCACCAGCCTCAAACGCTCGCCCTTGTTACCTGAGGTCGCCACGGTGGCGGAATCGGTGGCGCCGGGCTTCGAAGTGATCCAGTGGTACGGCGTACTCGCGCCCGCCGGCACGCCGCCCAGGATCATTGCCCGCCTTCACAACGACATCTCCAAAGCCACCCAAAGCACTGAGCTGAAGGACCGGCTGTACTCGGAGGGCGCGGAAGCCACCAGCAGCACGCCACAGCAGTACACCGCCTTCATCCGCGCGGAAATCGCCAAATGGGCGAAAGCCGTGCGCGAATCCGGCGCGCGCGTGGATTGAACCGATCGACTGACCCGTCCTTATTAACAAGCACACCAAGGAGAGCCCCATGTCCGCCACCCCCCAGACCGACCGCTTCGGCAACCCCTTCGATCCCATCGTGCGTTACGCCCGCGGCACCATCCTGAAGAGCACGGATGAGGAAGTGACGCGCATGCTGAAGGCGCGCCACATCGTCGGCGACCGCGTGCGCACCAAGGGCCGGGACAGCGTTTACGATCTCTCGGGCATGAACCGCGGCGCCGGCCTCACGGGCGAGGACACCCCGCACCTGACCAGCCACGTGCCCTTCTTCGAGCGTTTTGAAGGCAAGACGGAGCCCTACGCACTGAAGCACATGGGGGCCAACCCGGAAACGCACGGCGCCCTCATCCTCAACCGCGTGTCGGCGGCCAACTTCATCGCGCTGACCACGATCCTCAAGCCGGGCGACCGCGTGCTGGCGCTGTCGCCCGCCAACGGCGTGTCCCACCCTTCCACGGTGCGCCCGATCGCGATGGCCGGCGCCGATTTCCAGGAATTCCACACCTACGCCGAACTCGAAAAAGCCTGGCACGCGCAGGGCGCGCCGCGGCTGCTGCTCATCACGCCGATCAGCGCGTCGAAGCGGCACCTGCCCTTCGAGGATTTCACGAAGGCGCTGGCGCTGCCCCGCGGCCCGAACACCCTCGCCTATGTGGACGACGCCCACATGGCGTCGCGCGTCGCCTTCTTTGAAGAACCGCGCACCTTCCAGGTCGGTGCCATCGACATCGCTGGCTGCTCGGCGGACAAGCACGTCGCCGGCCCGCGCGCGGGCGTGCTCGTGGCCCGCAAGGATCTGCTCACGGAGATCGGTTCGCGCGCCTACGAGCTCGGGCTCGAAGCCCAGGCCGGCCAGTACGTCGGCGTCGCCAACGCGCTGCGGAATTTCGACCCGCGCGTGGTCAAGGCGGCCGGCGAGGTGGCGAAGCAACTGGTGGAAGTCCTCGAGAAGCAGTACGGCAAGCGCGCCTACCTCGGCGGGCCGGGCGTGTCGATCGGCGGCGACGACGTCATCGACATCGCGCTCGAACAGCGTGGCGGCAAGGTCAAGCCCAAGCTGGTCGCAGTGGAGGCCGCGGGCCTGCTCGCCATGCAGATGCTCGAGCAGGACGGCATCCTGACCATTGGCGCCGTATCCATGCCGGGCAGCGCACCCGTCATGCGCCTGATGATGTACCCCGACGGCCCGCGGCTGGGCATCGAACGCATCGCCGCATCGCTCGAAAGCGGCTTCGAGCGGCTTGCCGCAGTCGTCGACGACGCCGAGGCCGCGCGCGAGCAGCTGCTGGGCGACTGAAGAACGTCCGGCCGGCCGCAAGCGTTCCCACCATCCATTCCACAGCCCTGAAGGAGCCATCATGTTGCAACGTCTGCTTTGGCCCGCGATTCTCTGTTCGATGTCCGTAACGGCAATCGCGCAGCAGTACCCGTCCAAGCCGGTGCGGCTGATCGTGCCGTTTCCAGCTGGTGGCGGTTCAGATGTGGTCGGCCGCCTGGTTGCGCAAAAGCTCTCCGAACGCACGGGCCAGCAGGTGTTCGTGGACAACCGCGCGGGCGCCGGCGGCTCGATCGGCACCGAGGTCGCCGTCAAGGCGCCACCCGACGGCTATACCACCGTGCTCGCCTCCACCTCCGAGGTGGGCATCAACCCCGCCCTCTACAAGCTGGGCTACGACCCGGTGCGCGACCTGACGCCGGTGGTGCTGGTGGGCGCGACACCGATGGTGATCCTCGTGCATCCGTCGCTGCCGGTGAAAACCCTGAAGGACGTGGTCGCGTTGGCGAAAGCCAAGCCCGGCGAGTTGAACGTCGCCTCCGCCGGCAACGGCACCATCACGCACCTCTCCGGCGAGCTGTTCCGCTCGCAGGTCGGGGCGAAGTGGACGCACGTGCCCTACAAGGGCGCACCGCCGGCGCTGACCGATCTGGCGAGCGGCCAGGTACAGGTGATGTTTTCGTCGCTGCCCGCGGCGATGGCGTTCCTGCGCGCCAATCGTGTCAAGCCGCTCGCAGTGTCCGCGCAGAAACGCGCGCCGGCGCTGCCGGACACCCCGACCGCTGCCGAGGCCGGCATCGCGGGTTACGACGTGGAGTACTGGTACGGCCTGTTCGTGCCGGCCGCCACACCCAAAGACATCGTCGCCCGCCTGCACGACGAGACCACGCAGGTACTGCGGCAGCCGGACTTCGTCAGCAATCTGGCCAGCCAGGGCGCAACGCCCGGCGCGTTGACGCAGGCGCAGTTCGCGGATTTCGTGAAAAGCGAGTCCGGAAAATGGGGCCAGGTCGTCAAGGCCTCGGGCGCCAAGGCCGACTGACGCGGTCGGTGGCGCCCTAGCTGTCCCAGCCGATCACGTCGTAGCCCTTCTCGCGCAGACAGCGCTGCACGAAGTTGCGCCAGGTCGGGTTCTGGTCGGTGGACTTGAAGGCGCCGCGCACCGCGCCCGCAGCCGCACCACCGGCGGCGCCCGCGCCGGCCGCAGTGCCGATGTCGCGCCCGCGCACCGCACCGACGGCGGCGCCCGTCGCGCCGCCGATCGCCGCACCTTCGGCGCTGCGGCGCGCGACTTTGCCGTCGGTCGTCCGGCTGACGCCAGAACGGTCAGCGAGGTCGTAGCAGGCCTCGATCTCCCGCTGGGCCTGCGCTTCGCCGGCCCGCTGGTACTGCGCGTTGGGATACAGGACGGGGTGCGGGTTGGACGCGCAACCGGTGGCGAACAGCGCCAGTGCCGCACAGGCGGCTTGCGTGGGACGGCGCGGGAAGAATGGAGGGGGCATGGTCGGTTCCTATAAGGGATGCCCTTCTAACGCGCCACCGCGCCTGCCCGCTGACCGCGCGGGAACGTCATCCGTTGGCCGCGAGTTTCAGCCGAGCGGCAGCGGCTTGCGGTCGATGAGCGCGAGCCAGCCGCGGATCAGGCGGTAGAGCACCCAGAGGCCGACCAGCACGGCCACCGGCCAGGCGACGACGATGAAGATCAGTGTCATCGCGAGCAGCACGCAGATCACCACCCACACCACGGCGACCCAGAACGTGCGCATTTGCCAGCGGAAATGCGACTCGAGGTAGGTACCCGCGACGTCGCCGCGCTTGATGTAGTTGAGGATCACCGCAATGATCGACGGCCACCCCGAGAGGAAGGCCGTCACGACGAATACGCTGGCGGACAAGCCCGCTGCCGCGCTGAACAGGTGCATCCCGTACATCAGGTGCGTCAGCAGGATCTGCTCGCGGGTGGGTTCTTTCACCACCGTAACGGGTGTCGGCTGCTGGGTCGGGTCCGTCATATCGGTCTCCTCAGGGTTGATCGTTCAGGCATTGAGATGCCGCGCCTGCCGCAGGGCGGCGGCGCGGACGGTGCGGCGTCCGACGGAGAGTCCGGCGGCCATGAACGACAGCCGCCCTTTGGCCCCACTGGCCTCGTAGTCCGTCACCAGCGCCGCCACCGCCGTTTCGCGCGGCACATCCAGCTCGGCGGTGAGGAAAGTGAACACGAACTCGAACAGCCGCTCGAGCGCGATTTCATGCGTCTTGCCGGTGGTCGCAAACAGCCAGTCGGTAAAGCGCAGAAAACGGTCGAAGGGCGTTGCCGCGAGCAGCAGCGGCAACGCGTGCCGGAAACGGCCCGAATTGCCCACCATGTCCCAGTAGCGCGCGAAGCGGTTCACGCGCTGCACGGTCGTGAAGTCCATGCGGTCGGTGGCAAGGATGTTGTACGGCGGGTCCGGGTTGTAGCGCATGGCGAAGGCTTCGGTGTGGCGCGCGATCGGCGTGCCGCGCAGGCGCTTCAGGATGCCGACCTGGATTTCGTGCGGACGCAGCGCGTGCAGGCGGTCGAAACCGCGGCCGAAACTCTCGAGGTCCTCGCCCGGCAGTCCGGCGATCAGATCGGCGTGGATGTGCGCGTGCGACTGCTCGCGCAGCCACACGATGTTCTCTCCGGCGCGGTCGTTGTCCTGGCGGCGGGAAATCCGCGCCTGCACCTCCGGGCTGAAGGTCTGGATGCCGACCTCGAACTGCAGCGATCCCGGCGGGAAACGCGCGATCAATACCTTCAAACGCTCCGGCAGGTGATCGGGCACCACCTCGAAATGCACGAACAGGCGCTCGTCCAGGCGGTCGAGGAAGAACTGCAGGATGCGCTCGCCGGTGGCGGCCTTCAGGTTGAAAGTGCGGTCCACGAAACGGAAATGCCGCGCGCCGCGGGCATGCAGCTTCGCCAACTCCGCTAGAAAGGCTTCGGTCTCGAACGGCCATGCGGTCTTGTCCAGCGCGGAGAGGCAGAACTCGCACTTGAAGGGACAGCCGCGCGAAGCCTCCACGTATAGGAAACGCTGCGCGATGTCGGTGTCGTCGTAGAGGTCGTACGGTGGCGCGAGCGTATCGAGCGGCGGCTGCTCGCCCACGATGACTTTCTGCGCCGGTCGCTCGCCCGCCATCAGCGCGCCCGCGAGCTTCGCAAAAGATACGTCTGCCCAGCCGGTGATCACGTAGTCGGCCAGCGCGCAGATGCGCTGCTCGTCCACTTCATGGCTCACCTCGGGGCCGCCGATGACGACGATCACCTCCGGCGCCACCTGCTTCAACTGCGCCACCGCCCGCGTGGTTTCCTCGACGTTCCAGATATAGACGCCGAAGCCGACGATGCGGGGCTTGCGCGCGAGGATCTGCTCGACCATGTCGACCGGCCGCGCGCCGAGTACGAACTCGAGAATCTCCGCCTCCGGTTTGAGCGCGCCGAGGTTGGCTTTCAGCCAGCGCAGCCCGAGCGAGGCATGCACGTAGCGGGCGTTGATGGTGCTGAGGACGATGGCGGGCATGGGCGGAGTTTACCCGTCTAACTCTGGAGTACCGGCAAGACCAACCAGAATGAGCCGCAGAGACGCCAAGAAAGCAACCATCAAACAAGCGAGAGACGATAGAGGAGAGAAGAAAGAGGTCTAAACACGGTCCGGCTGCGACGATTTCCCGTCTTTCGTCTCTCGCCTCTCCTCGGCGTCCTTGACGGCGCATCCAGCCTGGCTAAGGTACGTATACCCATAGGTCGAGCTGCACCGTGCACCCCGGCACCGGCAGGAAGGGCACATTCACTGCAGAGAACGGCAGATGCTGGCCGGGTAGATGCTCCGCCCATACGTCGTAGGCAGCCTGGAACTCGTGGAGATCGGTGTGGTACTGCTGCACGCGCACCACATTCGCGAGCGAAGTGCCCGCCTTGCGGCAGAGCTTCTCCGCGTTCCCGAGCAGGTGCTGCATCTGCGCCCGGATGCCGGAGCCGTAGTACGGCTGCGACGGATCTGGCCGTGCGGAGGCAACGAGACCATTGCGGTCGATCGCGAGCATCCCCGAGATGAACAGCAGGTCGCCCGCCCGCACGGCCTGACTGTACCCACCGAAGGCCGGCAGGACACCCGCGTCGATGATGCGCTTGCGGGTGCGGCCACCGTCGCGCAGCGCGATCGCGTTGATCTCGATGCGCGCGTCGGTCAGGAAGAAACCCGGCGTGGCCGTCGGAATCAGCGTCACCGCCGGTTTCGCGCGCGGAAAATACTTGTTCAGCACCTGGTTGAGCGGCGCGAAGTCGTTCACGTCGCGCAGATACACCTGCAGCTTGACGACGTTGGCGAGCGACGACCCGGCGGCCTTGAGCGCCGGCTCGATCTTGCGCTTGAGGATCACCTCCGCTTCGAGGCGGATCGGCATGCCCTTCCACAGGTGGCCTTCGGGCATGCGTGCCTCGGCCGCCAGCCCCTCGCCGAAACGCAGGCCGTCGGCCATGCGGCCGGCGATGAACACGAAGTCGCCCGCCGCGAGCGCGAGGCTGTAGCCGGAGGACGCGTGCACTTCCTGATCCTTGGGCCGGATGTGGAGCGGACGAAAACCGGGGCCCGGCACGACGCCCAGCATGTGCACCTCAATTTCCTGGTCTTTCAGCAGCAGCCCTTCGGCGAGCGTGGACGTGCTCGGCGGAATGTGGTCCTTCATGACCGCCCGCCGCACGTCGTGATACAGCTCGACCGCACGCGGCACCGTGTAGTTCTGGTCCACGCGCACGACGTTGCGCAGTTCGGTGCCACCTGCCCGCATGACCGTCTCAACGTTGCGGAAGATCTGCGCGGCTTCGCGCTGCAGTTTCGGCCGGTCCCAGCCTGGCAGGCCCGCGCGCACCACCTCCGGCATGATCGGGCCCGCGAAATTGCGCACGGCCTTGTGGCCGGTGGCGAACACCCAGCGGCCCGCGCGCACGCCGGGTGCGTAGCGGATGTTGCCTTGCGGAATCGTCACGGGCAGAAGCGGTTTGACCGCCGCCTTGAGTGATACGGACATTGGTGCATCCTCGGTGGATTCGGAACGAACGGATTATAGGCGCGCACACGAATGCACCTGCACAAGGCGCGCTCGCACCGAGCTTGTGCGGCAACACTCGGGCTCTGCAAGAGGCTTCTGCCCGCACGTAAGCAGCGCATAATCAGCCTGTGGTGTCCGCCCGACCGGACGCGAACGAAAGCGCCGGTCAGCGACGCAAAAAGCACAAGGAGAATGTTGATGAAGCGTTTCGCATTGCTGCCGATCATCGCGTTGCTGTCCGCCAGCGCGGGCGCCGCCGACCCCGTGAAGGACTTTCCCGTGCGGCCCGTGCGGCTGGTGAACCCCTTCCCGCCCGGCGGCAGCAGCGATCCGTCGTGCCGCCTGCTTGCGGACGGCCTGACGAAAGCACTGGGCCAACAGTTCGTCGTCGATAACCGCGGCGGCGGCAACGGCAACATCGGCACCGCGCTCGTCGCCCGCGCCAACCCGGACGGCTACACACTGCTGTTCGGTTCAGGCACTACCTTCACGATCAATCCCTTCGTCTACAGCAGTCTGGGCTTCGATCCCGCAAAGGACATCGCGCCCATCATCAAGTTCGGCGCCGTGCCCAACGTGCTGGTCGTGAATCCGTCGATGCCCGTGCGCACGCTCGCGGAGTTCACCACCTACGTGAGATCGAAACAGGGCGAACTCAACTACGCCTCGGCGGGCAACGGCAGCAGCATGCATCTCGCCGCCGAGCTGTACCAGAAGATGACCGGCACCAAGATGCAGCACATCCCGTACGTATCGCCCGGCCTCGCCACGCAAGACACGCTCGCCAACCGCACGCAACTGATTTTCCACTTGATCCCGGCGGTGGCGCAGCAGGTCAACGCCAACAACCTCCGCGCGCTGGCGGTGCTCGCGCCCATGCGCTCTAGCGTGCTGCCGGACGTGCCGACGACGAAGGAAGCGGGCATGCCCGGACTGGAAGCCGGCACCTGGTACACGGTCATGGCGCCGGCCGGCGTGCC
>CAZXNF010000004.1:0-6000 GCA_964641785.1 uncultured Streptomycetaceae bacterium
TTTCAGTTCAATATGTTAGCGCGATTCAAGCGTTCAACGTCCGGACACTAGTGACGAGGATTACGGAATGACTTTTTCCATCATCGCGCGCTGTGAGCGCACCGGCATGTTCGGCATCGCCATCGCCACCCGGCCGATGGCCATCGGCGCCAAGTGTCCTTTCCTCAGGCCCGGCGTCGGCGGCCTCGTGATACAGGCCAACGGCGATCCGCGTCTCGGCCCATTCGGCCTGAAGCTGCTGGAGATGGGTTATTCCGCGGAGAAGGTGCTGGCGGAAATCGCGGCGAGCGACGGACCGGCGAACATGCCGTGGCGGCAGATCGCGGTGGTCGACAAGGACGGCCGCACCGCGGTGCACACGGGCGCCAGCAACGAGGACTGGAAAGGGCACGTCGCGAAGCCCAATTTCGTCGCGCTGGGCAACCGCCTGACCAGCGGGCGCACCGTGAACGACATGGCGGCGGCGTTCGAAGCCTCTCCGGGTGAAGAACTCGCCGAGCGCATCCTGCGCGCGCTGGAAGCGGGGCGCGATGCGGGCGGGCAGGTGGCGGGACAGCACTCGGCCGCGCTGCTGGTCTACAACAAAAAGTCCTACGCGTGGGTGGATCTGCGCGCCGACGAGCATGACGAGCCGGTCGGCGAACTGCGCCGGCTCTACCAACTGTACATTCCGCTGATGTCCTACTACGACCAGCGTCCGTCCAATCCCAGCCTGCCGCGCGATGACGACTGGCGCAAGGGTAAGGGCATCAAGGGCGGACCGCGATAAGACCGGTGTTTGCAGTGGCCCGGTTGAAGTTGGCGTTGCAGGTGATCTGCGAGCCGCAACACCTGCGCGCGACGGGGCTGATCGCGCTGGTGGTGGGAAGCTGGCTTACGTTTGTGAATCAGGCCGATGTCATCGTGGCGCATGGCATCAGCGGCCTGGTCGCGCTCAAGATCGCGCTGAATTATCTGACCCCGTTCGTGGTATCGAACCTGGGCTTGCTGTCACGCAAACTGGGACCCTGACGCGTCCGCAGCAATCAGTTGCAGAAGGGCTGGTGGCCCGCGATCAGGTCGCGCTCGATGGCCAGCCGGCGTTCGGCATCCGCGTCGACGTGCACGCAAACGCAGTTCGCACCGTATTTGCGGAAGCGGTCGAAGTCGGTCTCGCTGGCCAGCGGGTTGGCGAGGCTGTCTGTGCGGCCCACGAAGATGGTTTGATGCCCCGCCTTGCGTGCATAGGTCTCGTTCGCCATGCGTTTCGTGACCAGGTATACCGCGCCGAGCGGCTTGAAGCGCGTGTCCAGGGGCCACGCGTGGCACAGGTACTTCTCGCCGGATTGACCGCTGAAGGTGATGCTGCCGAATGATGCCAAGGGGTCTCCAGTCGGGTCTGTGGGAAAGGGTGCCCCCATGCTACGCACCTTGGGGTTCCTTGGCGAATCGGCGATCCGGGCGGTACCGCCCAAAATAAAGCGCAGGCGCCGACCGCAAGCGCGCATACTCGGCCATTGACTTGGAGAGGTGTCCGCATGAGGCCGAAAAAGCCGGTAGCGCCCGTCAGAGTGATGCTCGGACCGAAGCAGGTTGACGGTGGTTATGTGCGGATCGTGGCGCAGAAGGACGGCTCGGGCCTGATCGAGAGCTTCGATACGACCTCCAGGACCTGGTCCGAGGCCACGCAGGATGTGACCTTTGCCGTGGTGTGGAGCGCGCCTGCCATTGCGCCGGAGATCTGGGCACGCATCGGCGGCATCGGCGATACGGCGGCGTGAATCCCGCCTGATCCGTACTACAAAATACCAACAAAAAAGCCCGGTTTCCCGGGCTTTTTTGTTGCTGCGAGAACTGATCAGTCCAGCGGCTTGATGTTCGTCGCCTGCGGGCCTTTGGGGCCGGAGCTGACGTCGAACGAAACCTTCTGGTTTTCCTTCAGGCTTTTGAAGCCGTTCCCCTGTACCGCCGAGAAGTGCGCGAAGAGGTCCTTGCCACCGTCATCGGGCGTGATGAAGCCGTAGCCCTTGGCGTCGTTGAACCATTTCACAGTGCCGTTTGCCATGCTGTAAATCCTTAAAAAAACATCGAACGAAAAAACAACGGAGGTTGCCCTCCAACCTGCGGGACCTATCAAGGGGAAAGCGGGGACCTAAAGGACCGCCCTAATAACTTGTGGTCATTGAGGCGGGGACTAACAGATCAGCGATTTCGCTGCTTGTGGAATCCTGCGACTCGGGTTATACGCAGCGGACCGCCGCTCGTCAAGCACTATTTTCCGTGCCGAAACCGGGCGTTACGGCGGTGGCAGACGCCCGACGACGCGCCCGCCCTCGGGCGTGGGCGCGAGGACGACCAGTTCGCCCTGGGCGGGCACGAGTCCGGTCAGCGCCGTGATGTTGACCTGGTGGGTGACCAGCACCAGAGTGCCGCTGCCGCTGAAACCGGCGATGCGCCGCCGCAGTTCCGCGGACTGTGGCCCGCTGCGCTCGGCGTTGGCGAAAAAGGAATCCAGCGCTGCCCAGGGCACGGCCTGGCCGAAGGCGAGGCGCGCGGTGTCCAGGCAACGGCACCAGTGAGAGGAGAGCACTGCGGTCACGGCGACGCCGTGGCGCTGGAACTCGGCGCCGAGGCGGCGGGCCTGCGCGCGGCCTTCCGCGGAGAGGTTGCGCTGCGTGTTGCACTCGCCCAGCCGGAACCCCGGCGGGTCGCCCGTGCCCGGTTCGGTCACGGCGTGACGGAGCAGCGCGACGTGACCGCCCTGCCTGAGCGCCTGCCACGGCGCGTCGTTTGCACAGGCCGCCGCGGCCGCAAGCAGCGCCGGCACGGCGACCAGCGCGCACGCGAACCGGCGTTTCAGGCACCCCCGGGCGCTTCGCCACGCAGGAACATACGGCGTCGCCAACGGCGGGGGCATGGATCTACCGGGCCGCAGCGAGCGCGGCCGCCTCGACATGGGCGAATGCGATGAAGCTTTTTGCGATGCCGCTGAGCTGCTTGCCCTTGGCATGGACGATCTTCCAGCCTTCGTCCATCGGCAGCCCCTCTACCTCGAGCACCGCGAACCCTTCGGTGTCGGTGCCGATGCCGAAGGTGTACTGGGGCAGTATCGAGAGTCCCAGACCGGCCAGGATCGCCTGCTTGATCGCCTCGTTGGTGGAGAGTTCCATGCGCACCTGCGGTTCCCGGCCGTGCGCCTCGAACAGCGCCTGCACGGCGAGGTGGGTGCCGGAGCCGGGCTCGCGCATCAGGAAGGGCTCGTCGGCGATGCGGGCGAAGGCGATGCGCCGCTCCTTTGCCAGCGGATGGTCGATCGGTGCGAATACCATCAGGGGGTTGACCAGCAAGGGCTCGCTCACCACCTCAATTTCCGTCGGCGGATGGGCGAACAGGTAGACGTCGTCGGCATTCGCCGCCAGCCGTTCCGTCAGCATCTGGCGGTTGTGGATCTGCAGCGAGATGTCGATGCCCGGATGGAGCCGGCTGTAGGCGCCGAGCAGCCGCGGCGCAAAGTACTTCGCCGCGGTGGTCACCGCGAGCCGCAAGCGGCCGGACGTAAGGTCGCGCAGGCCGTCCAGCCGGTCCTCGACGTCGGCCAGCACGCCGAACAGCCTTATGCAGGCGGCGTGGAGCTCGCGGCCCGCTTCGGTGAGGTGAACGGACTTTCCGATCTGCTCGAAGAGGGGCGCGCCAACCGTTTCCGAAAGCTTCTTGACCTGCACCGAGACGGTGGGCTGGGCGAGGTACAGTTCCTCTCCCGCCCGGGTGAAGCTGCCGTGCCTGGCAACGGCCTCAAAGACGGACAGTTGGGGCAGGGTTCCGTGGCGCAGGTAGCGCCGGATCTTGGATTGCGGCATGGTGGGGGTCCCTTTTCGTGACGTGCGTGGTCAACCGAAAAAAGCCGTGCCCGAAAGCACAGCGGCCTTCACCTCGACGATGAAAGCCGCGCTTGTTAGCTGCACACCGCGCGATCCTTCGCCGTCTGGGCAAAGGTCTCGCTTGCAACCACCGTTGCCGCTGCGACCGGGGGCACCGGACCGGCTGCCCCGTAATGACGACCACAGCACCGCAGCCTGAAAATCGGGCCGCGCAAGCTACTCCCCTTTGGAGGGGCCGTATCCACGAAGATCCGAGAATATGGCCGCGCGGATTGTAGGTGGGCCCATTGCGAAAAGGCAAGCTGTGCATTGCAATATCGCATTGCAAAAGATAATGCAAACGATTCTACTTCGGAACTATCGCCGGTATTGCGAAGTTTCATTTCCACCCGGGAACCTTTCGCCCGCAGAATCCGGCCCGTGCATAAAGCTTCAGTAATGGCTTGCATGCGCATAGTAAATCCCTCAAAGGGGAGTAGCTTCCCCTGCGGGGCTCGCCGGTAACGGCAGGCACCGCAGGCGGCGACGGAGTCGTCAATACGGGTCGCAGTCCGGGCCCCGGTTCCGTCGGCAGGTTTGCGTCACTCAGGGCGCAACACGGCAAGCAAGACCTTTGCCGTCCTGGCAAGGCGTCTATGGCCCAGCCGGGGCGCGGGGTTGGTCTCAACGCTCGTTTTGGATGGATCATCATGGAACTGTTTTCGGCGGAGTTTTTCTCCGCACTGCTCGCGATCATCGTGATCGACCTGGTGCTCGCGGGCGATAACGCCATCGTCATCGCGCTGGCCGCGCGCAAGCTGCCGCCGCATCTGCGCACCAAGGCGGTCATGTGGGGCACCGTCGGCGCCATTGTGGTGCGCACCGCCATGACCGTCGTGGTCGTCTGGTTGCTCAAAATTCCGGGCCTGCTCGCCATTGGCGGCGCGCTACTGGTCTGGATCGCCTGGAAGCTCCTCCAGAAGGATGAGGGCGAGGGGCACAACATCGACTCCTCCAACACGTTCTGGGGAGCGATGAAGACCATCGTAATCGCCGACGCGGTGATGGGGCTGGACAACGTGCTGGCGGTGGCCGGCGCGGCGCAGGGCAGCTTCCTGCTGGTGGTGATCGGCCTGCTGATCTCGATCCCGATCGTGGTGTTCGGCAGCCAGTTGATCCTCAAGTGGGTCGAGCGCTTCCCGTCGATCGTCTACATCGGTGCCGGCGTCCTCGCCTGGACCGCCGCGAAAATGATCCTGTCCGAGCCGTTCTTCAAGGACTTTCTTGCGGCCCAGCCGTGGATCGAGTGGGCGACTTATGTGGTCATCGTGGGCGGCGTGCTGGGCGGCGGCTTCCTGCGGAACCGCCGCACGGTGACCGCGCCCATCGACGCCCACACGGTCCCGTCGGTCGCCGCTGCCGAGGTCCCCACCGATGCCCCCGTTGCCCATCCGCCCGCTCAAGGAAGTTCCCATGCCGAAAGTGCTGCTGTCCGTTGATCGTTCGCACAACGCCCTGCTCGCTGCACGTCATGTCGCGGCCGGATCCTGAGCGCTGGCTGCCTCCCTCGGCATCCGGCAGATCGTGATGGCCGCGGCGCGCCGCAACTCGCTCTCGCGCCTGATCCAGGACTCGGTGACCAACCGCGTGCTGGAAGGGGCGTCGGTGCCGGTGCAGCTGATCGCCGGCGACCACGTCTCGCGTCTGGAGCGTTGGGCCGTCCCTGCGGGGCTGGGTACCGCCATCGCGATCCTGATGATGGCCGAAGACTAAGCGCTCCAGAGGAGCGCCGCGCGGGCGCCGGGGCTTTGCTCCGGCGCCCGTTTTTTTTGCCTGGTGCCGCCTAGAATTTTTCGGGACGCAGGACCGCGCAGTCCGTCACGTAGAGCGCGATGGCGTAGTCCGCGAAGTACGTTTCGTGCAGGTGTCCCGCGATGGCGGTGGCGACGGCCTCGTCGCAGATAACCTCCATGCGGATGGTGCGATCGGCATCCCAGTCGCCGCGCCGCGCGCCGCGGGCGCCAGCCCCGCGCACGTCGGACACCGTGTAGCCGTGCGCGCCCAGACGCTCCGCGTCGGCCGCGAGCTGTGCTTCGAGGGCGGCTTCGGTGATGATGACGAGCAGTTTTTTCGGGTGCGTCTTCATACGTGGATGCGGCGCGCG
>CAZXNF010000004.1:6100-15061 GCA_964641785.1 uncultured Streptomycetaceae bacterium
CGCGCGGCGCAGGTCGCCGAGGCGCGCGCCGACCACCAGGCCCATTTCCAGCAGGAACAGGCACAACACGCCCTTGAACATGTCGACGAAGAAGGGCTGGAGCGGCGCGATGGTGGGGGCCGCGAGCCAGCCGATCGCCACCCCGCCGACCAGCAGCACGACGCTTTTGCCGACCAGTGTTTCCCGCGTGAGCATGCCCCAGCGCACGCGGCCGCCGCTGCTGTCCCCGGCGCGCCCGAGCATGACCCCGACGAGGATCCCGGGCACCTCGAGCAGGGCGACCATCAGCGGCATCGTCGCTTCGAAGGGGATGCCGCGGGTGGTCGCGTGGGCGGTGGCCACCGCGAAAGTCACCACGCTTACCGAGCCGTAGTGGGCCGCGATGGCGCCGGCATCGGGCGCCGAAAGCCGGCCGAGGTAACGCAGCACGGGATAGGCCGCGAGCGGGATCGCCACCCCGATCGCGAGGGCGGCGGCGGCCTGTGGCGCGAGGGACAGCAGCGGTTCGTGCGCGAGTTCCACGCCCCCGCGCAGACCGATCGCGAGCAGCAGATAGATGGCCAGCGCCTCGTACAGCGCGCCGGGGATCTTCAGGTCCGAGCGCAGCAGACGTGCGGCCAGACCGAGCAGGAAGAACCAGACGACGGGATCGAGCGGCAAGCCGGCGCGCCCTAGAAATGCGGCTTCTTGGCCGCGCGCGCGTAGCGCTTCACGCCGTCCATGATTTCCTTCTTCGCAGCGGCAACCCCCAGCCAGCCGGCGACCTTGACCCACTTGCCGGGTTCAAGGTCCTTGTAGTGCTGGAAGAAGTGGGCGATCTGCGCGAGTTGCTGGGGCGGCAGGTCGCGCGGCGTCCTGACGTGCCGGTAGAGTGCGCTCAACTTGTCGATCGGCACCGCGATCACCTTGGTGTCGGCGCCGGCTTCATCGCGCATCTTCAGCATGCCGACCGGCCGCACGCGCACCACGGCGCCCGACACCAGCGGATGCGGCGCCATCACCAGCACGTCCACCGGGTCGCCGTCGCCCGACAGCGTGTTCGGGAGGTAGCCGTAGTTGCAGGGGTAGCGCATGGCGGTGGACATGAAGCGGTCCACGAACATGGCGCCGGTTTCCTTGTCCACCTCGTACTTCACGGGGTCAGCGTGCATCGGGATCTCGATGATCACGTTGCAGTCTTCGGGGAGCTTGCGGCCGGGGCCGACGCGATCGAGATTCATGGGCGTTTCTGGGGGGAGAAGTCGGCGCATTATAGCCAGCGGCCGCCGGCGACCGCGCGCGTCGGCGTGCTAGCATTCCCGTATGTCCCGATTCCGTCTTGGCCATGCGCGTGGCGAAAACTGGCAGCTGGCGGCCCGCGCTTGCGCGGCGCAACTCGCTGGCAGCGGCGGTACGCTCGGCTTCGTCTACGTGACGGACCACGTGGCCGATCATTTCGGCGACGTGCTGCAGATCCTGAAGCAGTCCACCGGCGTCGCCGACTGGGTGGGCACCACCGGTATCGGCGTCCTCGCCACCGGCAGCGAATACCTCGACGAGCCCGCGGTCGTCGCGATGACGGGGGACTTCAGCCCCGGCGCCTACCGTTTGTTCTCCGGCATCGACAGCACGGCGGCGCTCAAGGGCGCCGACCTCGCCTGCCCGGAGGGTGCGGCGCACTTCGCCGTCGTGCACGCCGATCCGGCCTGCGAGGACATCGTGGCGCTCGTGGCGAAGCTGGCAGAGCGCATGGAGAGCGGCTTCGTCGTCGGCGGCCTGACCAGTTCGCGCAACCGTAATCCGCAGGTGGCGGGGCGCGTCCTCGAAGGCGGGATGTCGGGCGTGGTCTTTTCCGACCAGATCACGGTGGCGACGCGACTGACGCAGGGCTGCTCGCCGATCGGCCCGCGCCGCACCATCACCCAGGCCGAGCGCAACATCATCGTGACCATCGATGACCGTCCCGCGCTCGAAGTGTTCCGCGAGGACATCGGCGAACGGCTGGCGCGCGAAGTCGAAAAGCTCGGCGGCACGGTGTTCGTCGGCCTGCCGATCAAGGGCAGCGACACCGGCGATTACCTCGTGCGCCACCTCGTCGGCATCGACCCGTCGAACAAGCTGATCGCGATCGGCGACTACGTGAAGGCCGGCGCGCAGCTCATGTTCTGCCGGCGTGACGCGGAGGCCGCCGGCGAGGATCTGCGGCGCATGCTTGAGAGCATCCAGCAGGGCTTGTTCGCCAAGCCGCGAGGCGGCGTGTACTACTCCTGTCTCGGACGCGGCGCCAACCTGTTCGGCCCCAACTCGGAGGAGCTGCGCACCATCGAGAACGCGCTGGGCGACATCCCGATCGCCGGTTTTTTCTGCAACGGCGAAATTTCGCACAACCGGCTCTACGGCTACACCGGCGTGCTGACGCTGTTCGTGTGACCGGGGCGGCGCGCGCATGCTGAAGACCCTCACCATCCCCGGCGTCGACTGGCTCGATACGGTCGCACTCGTATGGTTCCTCGTGCTGTGGATCGGCTACACGCTGTATGCGGACTGGCGTGCCTACAAGACCGTCAGTCTGTCCTCACGGATGGGCCACTGGCGCCGCGAGTGGATGACGCAGATGGCCCTGCGCGAGAACCGCATGGCCGACGTGCAGATCATCATCAACCTGGCCCGCAGCGCCCAGTTCTTCGCGTCGACCAGCATGCTGATCCTCGGCGCGCTGATCGCACTCCTTGGTTACACGGAGAAAGCCGTTGACGTCGTGGCGGAACTGCCGTTCACGCGCGCCGGCAGCGCGCGGTTGTGGGAGATCAAGATCCTGCTGCTCCTGCTGGTGTTCGTCTACGCCTTCTTCAAGTTCTCGTGGTGCATCCGCCAGTACGGCTTCGCCTCCATCATGATCGGCGCCACGCCGCAGGCCAAGGACGTGTGCGACGAGGATGCCGCGCATCTGGAGCGCACCACCCGCGTGCTCGACTATTCGGCCGGTAACTACAACAACGGGCTGCGCGCCTATTACTTCGGCGTGTCCGCGCTGGGGTGGTTCCTGCACCCGCTCATGATGATGGGCGGCGTCGTCATTGTGATCGGCGTGCTGTGGCACCGGGAGTTCCGTTCGGGCACGCTGGACGTTCTCGCGCATTCGCCGAAAAGCTGATACGTTTACCGCAGGGGATGCTTCGATGAAAACCACACGCAAGGCAATACGCGCGCCCAAACGGGCGTTTCCCATGGTCGCGGTGCCCACTGCGCGGTCCACGCACAAGCCGCGCACCACGGGGCTGACCATGATCGTGGACTGGGGGCTGCCGCCGCGGCAGCAGGCGGATCTGCTGTCGATATCCGGCGAGTACCTCGACCTTGCCAAGCTCGCCGTCGGCTCCGTGCGCGTGTATTCCGAAGCGCAATTGAAGCGCAAGGTGAAAATCTACCGCGACCATGGCGTGAAGAGCTTCATCGGCGGCGGCGTCATCGAACGCCTCTACGCGCTGGACGGTGGTGACGCGCTGATGCCCTTCTTCAAGGAGGCGCGGCGCGTCGGCATCGAGATCGTCGAGATTTCCGACAACTACATCGCGCTCGACAGCGCCGAGCGCAAGCGCCAGATCGGCCTCGCGCGCAAGGCGGGCCTGCGCGTGTTCGGCGAAATCGGCTCCAAGCACAACCACAACGACCCGGACGAATTGATCGGTCAGGCGCGCGATTGCTTCGACGCCGGCGCCGACATGGTGATCGTCGAGGCCTACGAGCTGGTCGAGAACGGCAAGCCGAAAGCGGCGTTCATCCGGCAGTTGCGGCAGGGCATCGACTTCACGCGCGCGCTGCTGGAGATGCCGGGGCCGTGGATCTCCGGCATCAACGCGGCCGAAGTGCAGGACCTGAAGAAATTCCTGATCAATGAGTTCGGACCGGATGTGTCGCTCGGCAACGTCATGCCGGAAGACCTGTTCGAAACGGAAATGTCGCGGCAGGGCCTCGGTGTCGTGCAGCCGACGCAAGTCACCTGGCGCTGAATCAAGTCACTGCAACGGGAGGCATCATGGGACGAACCTTGTGTTGGATCGTAGGCGCTGTGCTTGCGGCCGCAGCCGGCCTTACGCACGCGCAAGCCTATCCGGCAAAGCCGGTGAAGATCGTGGTACCGCTCGGCACCGGCAGCGCCTCCGACGCCATGACGCGGATCGTGGCGCAGAAGCTGGGCGAGGTGTGGGGTCAGAGCGTGGTGGTCGAGAACCAGCCGGGCGCGAACGGCATCACCGCCACGACCACGGTCGTGCGTTCGCCGGCGGATGGTTACACGCTGCTGGTCATCGCCGCCAACCATGTCATCAACGCCAGCCTCTACGCCAAGCTGCCTTACGACACCCTGCGCGACGTCAAGCCGATCGTGCGCATGGGCTTCACGCCGCTGCTGCTGGTCGTCCACCCGTCGCTGCCGGCGAAGTCGCTCAAGGAATTCATCGCGCTCGCCAAGGCGCAGCCCGGCAAGCTCAACTACGGCTCGGCGGGCAACGGCAGCCCGACGCACCTGTCTGGCGAGCTGCTCAAGTCGATGGCGGGCATCGATATCGTTCACGTGCCGTACAAGGCGGTCGGGCAGGCGCAGACCGACGTGGTGGGCGGCCAGCTCGAGTTTCTGTTCGTGGTGCCCTCGTTCGCGATTCCGCAGGTCGACGCCGGCCGGCTGCGCGCGCTGGGCGTGGCCTCGCTCAAACGCATGCCGCAGGCGCCGCAGATCCCCACGCTCGACGAAGCCGGCGTGAAGGGCTTCGAGGTGCTGGCCTGGATCGGGCTCGGCGCCCCCGGCAACACGCCGGACGACATCGTGAACAAGGTCGCCGCGGATACCCTGAAGGTGCTCGCCATGCCCGACGTGCGCGACCGCATCACCGGCCTCGGGCTGGAGGTGTCCCCCATGCCGACGCGCGAGTTCCAGGACTACGTGGTGAAGGAGCAGGCGAAATGGGCGCAGGTCGTCAAGGCCGCGGGGGTCAAACTGGAATGAGGCTCGAATGATCGCGCGGAAAGATCCCCGATGAAGCTCACTCTGCTCGGCACCGGTACCCCGACGCCCTCCCTCAAGCGCGCGAGTTCGGGCTACATGCTTGAGGTCGGCGTCGACGTCATGCTCTGGGACCACGGCCCCGGCGCCTACCACCGCATGATGGAGGCCGGCAAGCGCGCGGTGGACGTGTCGCACGTGTTCTTCAGCCACCTCCATTACGACCACTGCTCCGATTACGTGCGGCTGCTGCTCACGCGCTGGGACCAGGGTGCCGACCGCATTCCCGAACTAAAGGTGTACGGGCCGCCGCCGATCCGGCGCATGACCGAGCAGCTGTTCGGCGAGGACGGCGCTTTCGCGCCCGACCTCACCGCGCGCATCAAGCATCAGGGCTCGATCGACATCTTCGTCACGCGTGGCGGCGTGCCGCCACGCAAGTGGCCGAAGCCCGAGATTACGGAACTCAAGCCCACCGACAAGGTGCAGGGCAAGAACTGGACGCTGACGGTCGCACCGGCTTCCCACGTGCAGCCCTGGCTCGAGTGCTACGCCTACCGCCTGGACTGCGACGAGGGTTCGGTCTGCTATTCGGGCGACAGCGGCGGCGTGGCGCCCGCGCTGATCGAACTGGCAAAGGGCTGCGACGTGCTGATTCACATGAACCACTACTTCAGCGGCACCGAGCCGACCGACATTTACCGCGTCGTGTGCGGCAACCACGAGGACGTTGCGCAGGTCGCGCAGCAGGCCGGCGTGAAGACTCTGGTGCTCACGCACTTTCTCGAGCAGATCGACCAGCCCGGCGTGCGCGAGCACATCCTGCGCGAAATCGGCAAGGTCTATTCCGGCAACATCGTGTGGGGCGAAGACCTCATGCAGGTCCCCGTGAAGGGGCCCAAGATGTTCAGGATGGAATGACCATGCGGCTGCGACTCCTCGGCACTGGCACACCGACGCCTTCACTGAAACGGATGTGCTCCGGCTACGTCGTCGAGATCGGCGACGACGTGCTCGTCTTCGATCACGGCTTCGGCGCCCATCATCGCCTGCTCGAATGCGGCATCCGGCCCACGCAGGTGACGCACTTCTTCTGCAGCCACCTGCACTACGATCACATGGGCGATTACCCCCGCCTGCTGCTGACGCGCTGGGATCAGGGCGCCGGGAAGATACCGGAGCTCAAGGTCTACGGTCCGCCGCCGATCCGCGAAGTGACCAAAGCGCTGTTCGAGAAGGGCGGCGCGTTCTGGCCGGATCTGGTGGCGCGCACGGAGAACCTGTGCAGCGTGCAGATCTACCGGGCGCGCGGTGGCACGGGCGAGCGCAAGAAACCCGTGCCCGAGGTCACCGAGTTGCATCCCAATGACGTCGTGAACGGCGGACACTGGAAAGTCACCACCGTCGGCGTCGCCCACTTCGGCCCTCAGCTCATTTCCTACGGTTTCCGTCTCGACACGCCGGAAGGCTCGTTCGTGTATTCCGGCGACAGCGGGCCCTGCGCGTCCATGGAGCGGCTCGCCAAAGACTGCGACGTGCTGGTCCACATGTGCCACTACCTCTCCGGCACCGAGCTGGGGCCTGAATTCGCGGAGTCCTGCATGGGGCACCGGGAGCTCGCCGCGCTGGGTGCGAAGGCCGGGGTGAAGACGATCGTCATCACGCACGTCACTGAACAGATCGACCAGCCGGGCGTGCGCGAGCGCGTGCTGCGCGAAATGGGCGAGCTCTACCAGGGCAACCTGATCTTCGGCGAGGACCTCATGGAGATCCCGGTCCGTGGGCCGGTGGCCGCCAAGCTCGACTAGGACGGCGGCGTTGCGTTTCTCCCTGTTCAATCTCGCGCGCCAAGCCTTGTCCGGCCACGCCGGCTGGGCGCGCCAGTGGCGCTCACCCCAGCCCAAGCTCTCGTACGACGCCGTGATCGTCGGCGGCGGCGGGCACGGCCTCGCGACGGCTTATTACCTCGCGAAGGAACACGGGCTGCGCAACATCGCCGTGCTGGAGAAGGGCTGGATCGGCGGCGGCAACACCGGCCGCAACACCACGGTGATCCGCTCCAACTACCTGTGCGATGAAAGCGCCGGCCTCTACGAGCATGCATTGAAGCTGTGGGAGGGCCTATCGCAGGACCTCAACTACAACGTCATGTATTCGGCGCGCGGCGTGATGATGCTTGCGCATAACGAACACGATGTGCAGGTGTCGCGGCGCCACATTTACGCGAATCGCCTGAACGGCATCGACAACGAATGGCTGACGCCCGCGGAGGCCCAGGCCTTCTGTCCGCCGCTGGTGATCGATCGCGACGCACGCTACCCGGTGCTTGGTGCGGCACTGCAGCGGCGCGGCGGCGTGGCGCGCCATGACGCCGTGGCCTGGGGCTACGCGCGCGCGGCGAGCGCGCTGGGCGTGGACATCATCCAGAACTGCGAAGTGCTGGAGATCCGCCGCGACAACGCCGGCGCCATGAATGCAGTAGTGACGAACCTCGGCGTGATCTGTACACCCAAGGTCGGCGTGGTGGCGGCGGGGCATACCAGCGTGGTCATGGGCCACGCCGGGCTGCGCATGCCGCTCGAAAGCTTCCCGCTGCAGGCGCTGGTGTCCGAACCGGTCAAGCCTGTCTTCCCCTGCGTGGTGATGTCGAACTCGGTGCACGCCTACATCAGCCAGTCCGACAAGGGCGAGCTCGTCATCGGCGCCGGCACTGACCAGTATGTGTCGTACAGCCAGACCGGCGGGCTGCACATTTCCACGCACACGCTGGAGGCGATCTGCGAACTGTTCCCCGTCTTCACGCGCCTGCGCATGCTGCGCAACTGGGGCGGCATCGTGGATCTCTCGCCCGACCGCTCGCCCATCATCGGCAAGACGCCGATCGAAGGCCTGTACGTGAACTGCGGCTGGGGCACCGGCGGCTTCAAGGCCACACCCGGTTCGGGGCACGTCTTCGCGCACACCATCGCGCACGACGCGCCGCATCCCATCAACGCCGCCTTCACGCTCGACCGCTTCCGCACCGGCCGGCTGATTGATGAGGCCGCCGCCGCGGCCGTGGCGCACTGAAAATGCGGGATTTGGGATTGGGGATTAGAAATTAGAAAGCACAGCATCGAGCGTTCAATCCACCATTCGGTTTCAAATCCCTAATCTCCAATCCCAAATCCCTTTCTCCGAAATCCCCAATCCCGCCTTATGTTGTTAATCACTTGCCCCTACTGCGGCGAGCGCCCGGAAATTGAATTCCGCGGCGGCGGCGAGGCGCATCTCGCACGACCGGCCGATCCCTCGCAATTGGACGACGCGCAGTGGGCCGCCTTCCTGTTCTACCGCACGAATCCGAAGGGCGTGCACGCCGAACGCTGGCTGCACACGCACGGCTGCCAGCGCTGGTTCAACGCGGTGCGCGACACCGTGAGCGACCGCATCCTCGCCACCTACCGCAGCGGCGAGCCGCGGCCCGCGATCGAGGAGGGCAAGCCGTGAACGCGCCCAAACGCCTGCAACCGTTCCGCCTGCAAGGGGAACATCGACAGCCGTTCCGGCTGTCGCAAGGGGGATTGATCGATCGTGGAACGCCGCTGAGCTTCACCTTCAACGGCGAACGCTTCACCGGCTATGCCGGCGACACCCTGGCCTCGGCGCTACTGGCGAACGGGCGCGTATTCGTCGGTCGCTCGTTCAAGTATCACCGCCCGCGCGGCGTGCTGGCGCACGGCTCGGAAGAACCGAACGCGCTGGTGACGCTGATGGGAGCGGGTGCGCGCAGCGACCCGAACACGCGCGCCACCGTCGTCGAGCTGCATGAAGGTCTGCGCGCGACTTCGCAGAACCACTGGCCGTCACTGGCCTTCGACGTCGGCGCGGTCAACGACGTGCTGTCGCCGCTGCTGCCGGCCGGCTTCTATTACAAGACCTTCATGTGGCCGCCGTCGTTCTGGCGCAAGGTCTACGAGCCGGCGATCCGCGCGGCTGCCGGC
>CAZXNF010000004.1:15071-25456 GCA_964641785.1 uncultured Streptomycetaceae bacterium
CCGACGGCCCCGACCCCGACCGCTACCAGCAGCGCCACGCGCATTGCGACGTGCTGATCGCCGGCGGTGGCCCGGCCGGACTGGCGGCGGCGCTTGCGGCATCCGCTGCCGGGGCGCGCGTCATCCTCGCCGACGAGCAGCCGGCCTGGGGCGGCAGCCTGCTGCACGACGCGGCGGCCACCATCGACGGCCAGCCCGCCGCTGCCTGGATCGCCGCCACGCTCGGCATGTTGCGTGCGCGGCAGGTGACGCTGCTGTCGAGGGCGACGGTGTTCGGCCTGTTCGGCCACAACCACGCCGGCATCCTCGAGCGCGTGCCAGCCGTGCCGGGGCGCGACCTCCCGCGTGAGCGGCTGTGGCAGGTGCGCGCGAAAGAAATTGTCGTCGCGGCCGGCGCGCACGAGCGGCCGCTGGTGTTCGCCGACAACGACCGGCCCGGCATCCTGCTCGCGGACAGCGCGCGGGCGTATGCGGTGCGCTACGGCGTTGCGCCCGGCCGGCGCGTGGTGGTGGCCACCTGCGGCGACGCCGCCTATGCGGTCGCGTCCGCACTGGCGGCCGCGGGCGTCGGCGTTGCGGCGCTGGTGGACACGCGGCCCGCCGCGCAGTGCCCCGATGCCTCCGCGCTGCGGAAACGGGGCATGGAAGTGCTGACCGGCCACACGATCACCGGCAGCGAGGGCCGCGAGCGCGTGACCGCGCTGCTGGTCGCCTCGCTGATCGGCGGCAAGGCGGGGGCGGTGCGCCGCCTCGAATGCGACGCGGTGGCCATGCACGGCGGCTGGACGCCGGCGGTGCACCTGCATTCGCAGGCGCGCGGCAAGCTGCGCTTCGACGATGCGCTGGATGCCTTCGTGCCCGCCGCCGACCCGCCGGGCCTGCGCAGCGCCGGCGCCGCCCGCGGCGTCTACGCGCTGGCGGAAGGCCTGGCCGACGGCTGGCAGGCCGGCGGTGCCGCCGCCGGGGGTACGGGAACGAAGACATTCGCGGCGCCGGCCAGCGCCACGAGCTTCGTGCCGGTGCGCGTCCTGCCCACCGACCGTGATCCCGCGCGCGTGCGCGCCTTCGTCGACTTCCAGAACGACGTGACCGCCAGGGACATCGGTCTGGCACTGCGCGAAGGCTTCGAATCGGTCGAGCACGTCAAACGCTACACCACGACGGGCATGGCCACCGACCAGGGCAAGACCTCCAACATGAACGCGCTGGGGCTCATCGCCACGCAGCTCGGCCGCCCGGTGCCCGCCGTCGGCACCACGACCTTCCGCATGCCGTACACGCCGGTGTCCTTTGGTGCGCTGATCGGCGCGCATCGCGGCGCGCTGTTCGATCCGGTGCGCAAAACGCCTTCGCATGAGTGGGCCGCGGCGCGCGGGGCGCCGTTCGAGGACGTGGGCCAGTGGAAGCGCGTGCTGGCGTTTCCGCAGCCGGGCGAAAGCCTGCACGCGGCGGTCCACCGCGAATGCCTGGCGGCGCGCGCCGCCGGCGGGGTGTTCGACGCCTCCACGCTCGGCAAGATCGAAGTCGTCGGCACGGACGCGCGCGAGTTCCTGAACCGGATGTACATCAACAGCTTCGACAAGCTCGCCGTCGGCCGCTGCCGCTACGGCCTGATGCTGCGCGAAGACGGCTACGTCATGGACGACGGCATCGTCGCCTGCCTTGCGGAGGACCGCTTTCACGTCACCACCACCACCGGCGGCGCGCCGCGCGTCCTCATGCAGATGGAGGACTACCTGCAGACAGAATGGCCGGACTTGCAGGTGCGGCTCACTTCCGTCACCGAGCACTATGCGGTCATGGCGGTGCAGGGGCCGCACGCGCGCGCACTGGTTGCGCCGCTGATCGGAGGCATCGATCTCGCGGACGCCGCCATGCCGCACATGTCGGTTAGCACGGGCCGTGTGGCGGACATTCCGTGCCGCCTGTTCCGTGTGTCCTTCACGGGTGAAGCCGGCTACGAGATCAACGTGCCCTGGGGCTACGGTGCTGCGCTATGGGCGCTGCTCGTCGGGCGCGGCGCAGCCTTGGGCCTCATTCCCTATGGCACCGACGCCATGCACGTGCTGCGCGCCGAGCGCGGCTACATCATCGTCGGCCAGGAGACTGACGGCACGGTGGCGCCGGACGACGTGGGGCTCACCGGCATGATCGGCAAGGGCAAGCGCGATTTCGTCGGCAAACGTTCGCTCGGACGGCCGGACCTTCTGGCCGCGGGCCGCAAACAACTGGTGGGACTGCTGACCGAAGATCCGGCGCTGGTGCTGGAGGAGGGCGCGCAGCTCGTCGCCGATCCCAACCAGCCGGTACCGATGACGATGCTGGGCCACGTCACGTCCAGCTACGCCAGCGCGACCTGTGGCCGTTCCATCGCCCTGGCGCTCGCCAAGGACGGCCGCGCGCGCCTGGGCGCAACCCTGCACGCGACCACGCCGACGGGCTTCACGCCGGTGAAGGTCGTGGCGCCGGTGTTCTTCGACCCCGAAGGGAAGCGCGTGCATGGCTGAGACCACGACACTGGCGCTGACCGAAGCCTGGCCCGTGCTGACGCCGTGGCGGGGCGAAGGCGTTGCGATCACGCCGCTGCCCGGCTGCGCGCGCTGGTCCCTGCGCGTGCCGCCGGTGGGCGGCGCCGCCGCCGGCTTCGCGCTGGGCATGGCGATCAACCGCTGCACCGCCGCGGGCGACCGCCTGGCGGCGCGGCTGGGTCCGGACGAATGGCTGTTGTGCGCGCCGCTGGAAAGAGCCGGCGGCATGGAAGCTGCGATCGCGTCCGATCTGGCGGCCACGCCGCATGCCCTGGTGGACGTCAGCCACCGCTACGCCGCGCTCACGATCGAGGGCGTGCGCGCGGCCGATGTGCTGGCGGCGGGCTGCCCGCTGGACCTGCACCCGGCGGTGTTCGGCGTCGGCCAGGCCACGCGCACCCTGCTCGGCAAGGCCGAGATCGTGCTGTGGCGGTTCGACGGCGTGTGGCGGCTCGAATGCGCGCGTTCGTTCGCGCCGTACGTATGGACGTTTCTGGGCGAGGCGGCGCGCGAGTTCGCGCCCGCGTCCTGAAGCGGCGCGCGGCCGTTACCGGCTATCATCCAGCGGGCGACCCGGTGATTCCCACCGACTGAAGGGAGGCGACATGCGGCAGGTCTCAAGCATACTCACCGGCGCAGTGCTGTTGCTGGCGGCCTTCGCGGCCAGCGCGCAGCCGTTTCCGTCCAAGCCGATCCGGCTGATCGTCCCGTATTCCACCGGCAGCGCCACCGACGCGCTCGCGCGCCTCATCGCCCAAGCCCTCTCGGACACGGTCGGCCAGCAGGTCATCGTGGACAACCAGCCGGGCGCGAACGGTATCCCGGCCACCGCGGCGGTGGCCAAGGCCGCGCCCGACGGCTACACGCTGATCATGCTGGCGGCGAACCACGTGGTGAACGCCAGCCTGTATTCGAAGCTGCCCTACGACACGCTGAAGGACTTCCGGCCCATCGTGCGGATCGCCTTCGCGCCCTTCATCCTGACGGTGCACCCGTCGGTGCCGGTGAAGGACCTCAAGGGCTTCATCGCTTTCGCCAAGGCGCATCCCGGTGAGCTGAACTACGCCTCGCCCAGCAACGGCAGCCCGGCGCATCTGGCGACCGAAATGATGAAGACGATGGCCGGCCTCAACCTCGTCCACATCCCGTATAAGGGCGCGGCGCAGGCGCAGTCGGACGTGATCGGCGGCCAGGTGCCGGTGATGATCATCGTCGCCTCGGCCGCGCTGCCGCAGATCCAGGCGGGGCGGCTGCGCGCGCTGGGCGTCACCACGTCGCAGCGGCTCGCCCAGGCGCCGGACATTCCCACTCTCGACGAAGCGGGGCTGAAGGGCTTCGAGCTGGTGTCGTGGATCGGGCTCGCGGGTCCGGCGGCGCTGCCCAACGACATCACCGCGCGCCTGGCGGGCGACGTCACCAGGATCGTGCGCGACCCGGCGGTGGCCGAGCGCATTCGCGGCCTCGGGCTGGAAATCGCGCTGATGGACGCGGACGCCTTCGCGACCTACTGGGCAAAGGAGCAGGCGCGCTGGGGTGAAGTCGTGCGGCGGGCCGGCGCGCGGCTGGACTGAAGGGTATCGAATGCAACCTCAAGTGCCGATTGAAGTGGACGCGGATACCGGCGAGTGGACGGTGGACGGCATGCCCATGATCCTCATGCCGCGCCACTTCTTCATGAACAACCACCTCGCCATCGAGGCCGAGGTGGGCGCCGAACGCTACGCCGACCTGTTGTTCAAGGCCGGGCACAAATCCGCGCTGATCTGGTGCGAGCGCGAGGCGGCCACGCACGGCTTCACGGACGTGGCGGTGTTCCACCACTACATGCAGCGTGTGTCCCAGCGCGGCTGGGGCAAGTTCACCGTGCGGTCCGTGGACGCCGCGGCGGGCACGGCGCAGATCCGGATCGACCACTCGGCCTTCGTCAAGGCCGCGCCGGAGGGCGCCGGGTCCGGCCGCAAGCGGTGCGCCATGTTCCGGGGTTGGTTCCCGGGCGCGCTGGAGTACGTGGCCAGCCGCCTCGGCATCCGGCGGGCGCTCACCGCCGACGAATCGCAGTGCGCGGGCGAGAGTGGGCACGACCATTGCATGTTCGA
This sequence comes from uncultured Streptomycetaceae bacterium, assembly GCA_964641785.1. Taxonomy (GTDB): domain Bacteria; phylum Pseudomonadota; class Gammaproteobacteria; order Burkholderiales; family SG8-41; genus CAZXNF01. The sequence continues at coordinate 19,696 of CAZXNF010000004.1, forward strand.
TGTGCGGCCCGCCTGACCACCCATTTCCCTAAGCATTTTCCTAAGGAGTACGCGATGCGCGAACGTGCCTGGTTTCCCCTGATGCTTCTCCTCGCCGCCAGCCCGGCCGCGCTGGCGCAGACCGCGCCCTATCCGTCCAAACCGGTGCGCCTGATCGTGCCGTGGCCCGCGGGTGGCACCACGGACATCCTCGGCCGCGTGATCGGCCAGAAGCTCTCCGAGTCCTGGGGCCAGCCGGTGGTGATCGAGAACCGGGGCGGGGCGGCCGGCAACATCGGCACGGAAGTGGTGGTGCGGGCGCCTGCCGACGGCTACACGCTGCTGTTCGGCAACATGGGCACGCACGCGACCAACCAGTTCATGTACACCGGCATGACCTTCGACCCGGTGACGGATCTCGCGCCGATTTCGCTGGTGGCCAACGTCGGCACGGTGCTGGTCGTACACCCGAACCTGCCCGTAAAGAATGTGAAGGACCTCGTCGCGCTGGCCAAGGCGCGGCCGGGCCAGCTCGACTACGCCTCCGGCGGCGTCGGCAGCTTCAACCAATTGTGCGCGGAGCTGCTGAAGCTCATGACGAAGATCGACATCGTGCACGTGCCCTACAAGGGCGGCGCCCCTGCGGTGGCGGACCTGCTGGGTGGCCACGTCGCCATGCTGTTCACCGGCGCGCCCGTCACCATGTCGCACATCAAGGCCGGCAAGCTGAAAATCCTGGCGGTGACCGACAGCAAGCGCGTCAGCGCGCTGCCCGACGTGCCGACCGTCGGCGAATCCATCCCCGGCTACGAGTTCAACAACTGGTACGGCTTCCTGGCGCCGCTCAAGCTGCCGCGCGCGCAGGTGGACAAGGTCAATGCCGATCTGGCGAAGGTGCTGGCGCTGCTGGACGTGAAGGAGCGCTTCACCGGGCTGGGGGCGGACATCACGCCCAGCACGCCGGAGAAGTTCGGGGCGGTGATGAAGGCGGACGCGGAGAAATGGGGCAAGGTCGTGAAGGCCGCCAGCATCAAGGCGGACTGAAAGCTCGTCATTCCAGCGAACGCTGGTATCCCCCTCCACCGCCAACGGGGGAGGGTAGGGCGGGGGCACTCGACAGGCCGAAATGGACACCAGCTTTAGCTGGCGTGACGGAGTTATTCGGGGTTCTCCAAGCTATTTGCCGGCGACCGCCAGCAATGCCTTGGGATTCGTCTGCGCGATCGTCAGCAGCGTGCGTGCGGCGCCGCTCGGCTGCTTGCGGCCCTGTTCCCAACCCTGAAGGGTGCGCACGGACACGCCCAGTAGCCGGGCGAACTGCGATTGCGACAATCCAGTACGCTCGCGCGCCTCAATGGCCGGGGACAGAACCACCTGCGTCTTTCCGGCTTTCATCTGCTGCACGGATTCCAGCAGCTCGGCGGCAAGGTCGCGCCTGTCTTCGTAAGCGCGGAGTTTTGCGCCGGTGAGTGGTTTAGTCTTCGAGGGCACGACGGATCTCCTTGAGTTTGGGGCCGGTGATGTTGTCCGTTCTGGATTTGGCGTAGATCAGCAGCAGAACGATCTCTTCCTCGGCCGTGCGGGTGAAATAGATGACGCGAACGCCAGCAGATTTTCCTGTGCCCGCCCGCCGTCAGCGCACCTTGCGTATTCCGCCGGAATTGGGCACCACGTCCCCGGCATCGGGAAACCCGGCAATGTGCGCCGCGAACTCGCCTCGTTCCTCTTCGCTCCAGTAATGCGGCCATTGCTTCTGGAACAAGGGGGTCTCAACGACCGTAAACATGACGGGACTATACTCCCAGGGAGTATAGCTGTCCAGCGGTGATGTAACCCGGATGTTGGCGTATCAGTGCGTTGCTGGGTGAGCGGACATCACGCCCGGCACGCCGGAGAAGTTCGGGGCGGTGATGAAGGCGGACGCCGAGAAGTGGGGGAAGGTCGTGAAGGCCGCCAACATCAAGGCGGACTGAAGCATTCCCGTCTTTCCGGCGGGGGGCTTCTCCCCTCGTTGCCGGAAGATCGGATGGCGCTTCAACATTGACCACAATGCTTTCACTGCCTCCGATGCAATCATTGATTGCACACAGGACAAGCCATGGCGAGCCTCACCATCCGGAATCTTGACGAGCAAACCAAGGCGCAGTTGCGGGTGAGGGCGGCACGCCACAAGCGGTCGATTGTAGAAGAGGCGCGCAACATCCTCCGTGAGGCTCTACCGGCCAACACGGTTACGCGGCGCGATCTGGCGAACGCAATTCGACGGCGCTTCGAGCCCTTCGGCGGTTGCGACATTGAATTGCCCGCGCGCGCGGCAATGCGTAAGCCGCCCATGCCCGACAACTGATCCCGCTCGACACCAACGTCGTTTCGGGGTTGATGAAGGCGGCGCCAGCGGAAAACGTCATTGGCTGGGTAGCGACGCATCCGGCATCGAGCCTCTATACGACCAGCATTCCTCAGGCCGAGATTCTTCACGGAATCCTGCTATTGCCTTCCGGGAAGCGCCGCAGTGGCATTGAAGCCGCGGCGCAAGCGATGTTCGCGGAGGAGTTCGAGGGCCGTATCCTTGGCTTCGGCAGCGACGCAGCGTTGCCCTGCGCCCAGATCGCCGCCGACCGCCGCCGTGCCGGGTGGCCGATTGCCAACTTCGATGCCCGGATCGCCGCCATCGCCCGTTCGGCGGGTGCGGTCATCGCGACCCGCAACGTAGCCGACTTTTCGGATTGCCGCGTCTAAGTGGTCAACCCCTGGGAAGCTTGATCGAGGATAGCGCTCTTACCTTGTGGGCTCCCAGTCGCGGGGGAGCGACAAGAGCGTGGTGCAGGAAATGCACGACACTTTGACCTGGATCCACAAAGGTGACCCCTGGCCATGCCCCATGCACACGGAAACGCCGGTGGAAGGCAAGCGGCCAGCGCACTGATGGAGCGCGAGGGCGCTGGCGGAGCGGTTACAGCGCCGCTGCCTACGGCGTGCGGCGATATTCGCTGCGTTTGGCCTTGAGGTAAACGTCGCGGTTCAATTCCCGCAGCTGGCGGCTGTAGCGCTCGGTGCCATCGAACCAGAGGTTCAATCGCTGTTCCAGGCGCGCGTCGGCCGGCGTCTGCAGCGCTGCAAGGTAAGCCTCCACTGCCAGAAAATAGCGCATCGTGTTGCGTTCGACGGCGCCCCGTACGCCGCGTACGTAGCTCGGAGTGCCGCTGGCATCGCTCTCGGTCGTGAAGCCGACCTTGTTGGCCCCCGCTGTGGCGAGGTAGGTTTTCATCGCCAGCTTGCCGGCGAAGCCATAGGCGTAGGTATAGCGCATATGCATCAATGTGGCGCGGGTACCCACCGGCGTAATGGCCAGCGCGATGCGGTAATCGCGCGTGCCCATAGGCCCCTCGTCCGCCTGGAGCCGTATCACCGCCAGATCGGCCCGCACGGTGGCGTTGCGATAGTCGAAGACTGCGCGCTGGGTGTTGTCCAGCGTCTGCTCCTCCTTCATCCCGATGTTGACGGAGAGGCGCGTGCCGTCTCCCCCCGGGATCACCGCGCAAGCCTTGATGTTGACGTGGAGCAGCATAATGTCGCACCACGCTTCTGGTCGGGTGAGTTCGGCGCTGACCTTCGCGTAGGGATGATCCAGCAGCGCGTACACATCCCCTTGCAGCATGTCCGGCCGCTCAACCGAGATGATATGCAGACCGGCCTTGAGCGTATCGGGGCTGTGGGCCGCCTCCAGTTGCTCGAACTTCACTCGCAGCTCCGCAGGCGCCGGCGTTTGCGCCGGGTGTGCCGGAGCTGCCCACAAAGCGGCCGTGACTGCCATCACCAGCCCCCATCCCGCGCCACGCTGTATGAGGCTCTGCATGCGCAATTAGCCGGCCGGCGCCAGCTCCAGCCCCCCGGGTTGACCGACGAGTTCGGCCTTGCGCCGGGCCAGTTCTTCGCCGACGCCGGCAAGGTCCACGCCAGCGCGGCGCGCACCGGTAAACAGCGTTTCCTCTTCGTCGTGGAAATGCTGCCGCAGGTTTTCCGTCAGTAGCCGTGCGCAATGCGGGAAGTCGGGATCGTGCGGGGGCATGGCCTCGAGTTGCTGCACGGCGGCATCGGCCTCCGCGTGCTCGTCGCACGCGCGATCGAGGAGGTCATCCAGTCCGGGCATGCCGCGCAAGGACGGATAGAAGATGTCGTACTCGAGCTGGCAATGGATCTCCAGTGCGCGGCGTAGGCTGCTGGCAACAGCCCCGCGCGCGCCCACGGCTGCAACCGCCAGGCGGGCGCACAGCGACTCGATGTCCCGGTGCTCGGCGCGCAGGTATTGGCATGCATTGATGCTGGCGACGGTATCCACTGGCGCTTCTTCCACAGAGAAGGGAAACGCGCTGACTGTGTGCTGCACCATGGATCCGGTCTGCGCACCGTCTGCTGATGCGCTTGTGGGAAAGCGCCGACGACCACTACGTCAGAGGACGCCATTCGCGGACGAAGGCATGCTCTCCGCTCGCGCCCGAATCGTTCTTCGGGCTACGCTTTCGCCGCCGGCATCGGGCCGGCTGACGGAAAAAAAGCGCGGAGAAGAAGTTCGGCGCACTGATGAAGGCGTACGAGGAGAAGTGGAGGAAGGTGGTGAAGGCGGCGAACATCAAGGCGGAGTGGGAAAAAACGTCACTCCAGCGAAGCCGGAACCAATTGCGAGCGCTAATCCCGCATACTGCGCCATGAGAATCACCACGACCCTGCTCGCCTGTGCGGCCCTCGCGGGCGCGCTACCTACGCTCTCGATCGCGCAGGACGGTTACCCCAAACGTCCGGTACGCATGGTGGTCCCCTACCCGCCGGGCGGCTCGGTCGACGGGATTGCCCGTCTGATCCTGCCGAGCGTGTCCGAGTCGCTCGGCCAGCAGATCGTCATCGACAACCGCGGCGGCGCCGGCGGCATCATCGGCACCTCGATGGTTGCACGCGCGCTGCCGGACGGTTACACGCTGATGATGGTTTTCAACCTGCATGCCGTCAATCCGGGCGTACACAAGCAACTGCCGTATGACACCCTGAAGGACTTCACCGCGGTCACCCTGGTCGCGACCACGCCGATGTTCCTGATCGTGCATCCAAGCGTGCCGTCGGCCGACGTGAAACAGTTCGTGACGTACGCCAAGGCCAGGCCGGGCGAACTCAACTATGCCTCGTCCGGCGCGGGCAGCCAGAGCCAGATCGCGGCGGAAATGTTCAGGCAGGCGACGGGGATCGATATCCGGCACATCCCCTACAAGGGCGGCGGGCTGGCGCAGATCGCATTGATCGGTGGTGAGACGAAGCTCATGTTCGGCGGCGCGTCGTTCGCTGCACCTATCGTCAGAAACGGGCGGGTGAAAGCGCTGGGCGTGAGCGGGGCAAAGCGCAATGTCGCGCTGCCGGATGTGCAAACCTTCGCGGAGCAGGGCTACCCCAGCCTGGATTTCAGCAGTTGGTACGGGATATTCGCCCCGGCGGGCATGCCGCCGGCGCTCGTCAGGCGCTGGCAGCAGGAAATGGCGAAGGCCATGCGCGGCCCGGAACTAGAGCGCAAGCTCACCGATCTGGGCCTGGAGGTCGTGGCAAGTTCGCCCGAGGAGTTCGACCGCTTCATCCGCCGCGAGGTTGAACGCATGGGCAAACTCGTGCGCGAGCGCAACATCACGGTCGAATAGCGGGCCGATACGGACGGGAATCGGGCGCTGAGCCGACAGGTGCAGCAATTTTTTCGCAGATCCCCTCCCTTGCGCGCAGCGCGGGGGAGGGTCAGGGAGGGCAA
>CAZXNF010000005.1:0-25424 GCA_964641785.1 uncultured Streptomycetaceae bacterium
CACGATTCTCGCAGCCTGCGGCAAGGCCGAGGCCACCGTGCTCGGCGCGGGTCGGGTGACCTCGGCATGGGACGCGGCACTCGCCAACGGCGCTTTCGCGCACGCGCTGGAACTCGACGACGATCACCGCATTGCGGTGTTGCATCCAGGCGCCGTTGTGGTCCCGGCCGCGCTCGCCGCTGCCGAGGCGGCCAACGCGACAGGGCTCACTTTCCTGCGCGCGCTGCTGATCGGCTATGAAGTCGCCTGCCGGGTGGGGGAAGTCTTCCGCGGCAGCCAGTTCTATCACGGGGTGCATCCGACCGCGCTCTGCGGCGTTTTCGGCGCGGCGGCGGCGGCGGGGGTGGCGATCGGCCTGGACCGCGATGCCATGGTGCGCGCGTTCGGAATCGCCGGCACGCAGGCCTCGGGCCTCACCGAATGGCGCGCCGACGGGTCGTGGATCAAGCGCCTGCATCCCGGGCGCGCTGCGCACAGCGGGGTGCTCTCTGCGCGTCTCGCCCGCGAGGGCTTCACCGGGCCGGCGACGATCTTCGAGGGGGACAACGGCTTCTTCAACGCCTTCTCGTATGGCGAAAAGACCGATCCGCTTGCGATGACGCGCGGCCTGGGCACCGACTGGCGGGCGCTCGGCACCGCCATCAAGCCCTATCCCTGCTGCCGTTTCGAGCACGGGGCGATCGACATCGCGATCGAGGCGAATCAAAGCGGCATCGCTGCCGCCGAGATCGAGGAGGCGGCGATCCGCATCTACCGCACCGACGTGCTGTCGTACCATCATGTGCCGAAAAACCCGGTCGATGCGCAGTTCAACGTGCCCTATGGGGTCGCGGTGGCGCTGGTGCGCGGCAGGGTGAGCCTCGCGGACTTCACCGACGCGGCGATCCGCGACGAGGCGGTACTGGCGGTGTCCCGGCGTGTCAACGTGGTCGAAGACGCCGAATACACAGCGCGTTATCCAAGCGATTACTGGGTCGAGATGAAGCTGCGGCTGCGCGACGGCAGCGAGCGGCGCTTCTTCAGCGAATGCCCGAGTGGCGACCCCGAGGCGCCGCAGTACCGGGGCGATCCGGCGCGGCTGCACGTGGAAGCCGAGCGCAAGTCCGCGGCGCTGCTCGCCGAATGCGGGTTCGGCGAACGCGCCGAAGCCCTGCGCCTGTGCGTCGCCGCCCTCGCCGACACGCCCGACGTTCACGCGCTTGCCGCCCTTCTGGGCGCGCCGGCGGCCGCATCCAATCCCGAATCCAATCCCGAATCCAATCCAACATTCAGGAGATCGCCGTCATGAAGGTCGGCCTCTACATCACCACGCAATTCACCCCGGAGCAGGACGTCGCCGCCGCACGCGGCGAGATGCTCGAACAGGTGCGCGTCGCCCGCCAGAGCGGCTTCAGCTCCCTCTGGGTGCCGCATCACTACGCCACGCAGCCGATGCAGATGCTCGCGCCGATCCCGATGCTGGCTTACCTGATGCGCGAGGCCGAGGGCATGACTATCGGCCCCAATATCCTCGTCATGCCGCTGCTTAACCCGATCCATGTCGCGGAGGAAGCGGTCACGCTGGATCTCCTGTCCGGCGGCAAGTACGTGCTCGGCATCGGCATCGGCTATCGCGAGGCCGAGTTCGTCGCCTTCAACGTGCCCCTCAAAGAACGCGTGGCGCGGATCACCGAGAGCATCGAGGTCATGCGGCGCCTGTGGACCGAGGACCGCGTCACCCACAAGGGCAAGTTCTTCACCATTGACGACATGGGCGTCGGGCTCAAGCCGCTGCGCAAGGGCGGCCCGCCGATCTGGCTCGCCGCGGTCGTGGACCCCGCAGTGAAACGTGCCGCCGAGATCGGCGACGCGTGGCTGATCACCAACTTCGCGCACCTGAAGGAACTGGTGCCGCAGATGAAGCTGTATCGCGACACGCTTGCGGCGGTTGGCAAGCCCTTCCCGGAGGACGCGCCGATCACACGCGAGTGTTACATCGGCCCTAGCAACGCGCAGGCGCTCGAGGAGTGCAAGGCGGCCCTGCAGTACAAGTACGCCGCGTATTCCTCGTGGGGGCTGGACGCGCAGTCCAAGGGCGCGGAATCGTTCCAGCAGCCGTTCGAGGATTTCGTCCGCGACCGCTTCATCATCGGCGACAAGGTTTTCGTCAAGGACGAGATCCAGCGCTATCAGGGGCTGCTCGGCGTGAACCATTTCCTGATGCGCGTGCAGTGGCCGAGCCTGCCGCACGACATGGTGCTGCGCACCATCGCCTCGCTGGGCGAGATTTTCCGGTAACGCATCGATGCGCACCCGGGTCCGCGGTGGCTGGGTGGTCGGGTATCGCGACGGGCATCACTGCCTTGACCGGGACCACGAGGTGGTGTTCGAGGGCGACTCGATCCTTTACGCGGGTCCCGCCTTTCTGGGCGGAGTCGACGCCACGATCGACGCAGCGGGAAAGCTGGTCTGCCCCGGCTTCATCGACGCCCATGTGCATTCCGGGCATCGCGCCGGCCATCGCCTGATCACGGATACCGGGCGCCCGGAGTTCTTCGGCCAGCCGTTCTTCGAGGTCAGCGTGCCGCGCCAGGGCACGCGCATCGAGGGCGACGTTCGCTACATGCGCGATGGCGAGCCCGGCCTTGAGGAACAGCTCGAACTGCACGCCGTGCTCACCGTCGCGGAGCTGCTGCGCAACGGCATCACCACCTTCGTGGAGTTCGGCAGCCAGCTGCGCATCCAGGAGGCGATCGCGCGCCAGTGCCACGCGCTCGGCGTGCGCGGCTATCTCGGGCCCGGGTTCTGCAGCGGGCACTGGGTCAGCGACGATCGCGGCCGACTTTCGCTGCACATGGACGAGGCCGCCGGAGAGCGGGGGTTCGAGACCGCGCTCGCCGGCATCGAGCGCCTCGCGAGCCAACGAGAAGGCCTGGTGCGCGGCATCCTGGTCGCGCGCGAACTCGAAGCCATGTCCGTGGCGCTGCTGCATCGCACGCGCGAGGCGGCCGACGCGCTGCACCTGCCGATGGCGACGCACGCGGCCTACAACGTGCTTGAATTCCACCACGTGGTGCGCGAGCACCGCATGACGCCGATCGAACTGCTCGACAGCGTGGGCCTGCTGCGCCCGACGCTCAACATCGGTCATGGCAACTTCATCGCCGACAATCCGCGCCTGAACTACCCCGGCGCGCGCGACCTCGAGCTGATGGGCGCAGCCGGCGTCACCGTGTCGCATTGCCCGGTGAACCTCGTGCGCCGCGCGCGGGCACTCGACTCATGGAAGAGCTACAGCCAGGCAGGCATCAACCTCGCGCTCGGCACCGACACCTACCCGCGTGACATGATCCTCAACATGCGCACCGCGTCCTATCATGGCAAAGTCATGAGCCACGACTATCTCGCAGCTTCGGCCGCAGAGGTGTTCTCGGCGGCGACTCTGGGTGGCGCACGGTCGCTGGGGCGTGACGACCTCGGCCGCCTCGCGCCCGGCGCGCGGGCCGATATCGTCATCGTGGACCTCACCGGGCGCGACACGCTGCGCATGGGCCCGGTTCGAGACCCCGTCAAGACGCTGGTCGAATGCGGCGTGGGCGATGACGTCGACACGGTGATCGTCGCGGGCGAAGTCCGCATGCGGGACGGGCGGATTCCCGGCATCGATTTTGCATCACTGCGGCAGCGTGCGCAGGCTGCGGCAGAGTGGCTGTGGGCGGGCTGGCAGGCGTCGGACCCCTTGGGCCGCAATGCCGAGGCCATGAGCCCCTGGTCGTTCTGTCCGGCTTGCGGCCGTGACGAAGCGGGACAATGAGTCCGAAACAAAGGAGAAAGAAAGCATGGCGCTCAGAGCACTGAAGTCCATCCTCGTCGTGGCACTGCTTGCGTGCGTCTTCGCGGGCAACGCACTCGCGCAGGGCTACCCGAATCGCCCGGTACGCATGATCGTCCCCTATGCCGCGGGAGGGCCGCTGGACGCGCTGGCGAGGATCTTCGCCGACAAGATGACTCAGGGCCTGGGCCAGCCGATGGTCATCGAAGCCAGGCCCGGCGCCAATGGCAACATCGGAGCCGAGCTCGTCGCGCGTTCGGCCCCCGACGGCTACACGCTGCTTTGGGTGATCGACACCGCGATGACCGTCAACCCGGCGCTCTATCCCGACATGAAGTTCGACCCGCAGAAGGATCTCGCGCCCGTGTCGCTGGTCAGCAGTTCCGACAGCGTGCTGGTGGTGAACCCGGCCACGCCGGCGGCCACCGTCCGCGAGGTCGTCGAACTGGCGAAGAAGCAGTCGCTGAATTTCTCCAGTGGCGGCAACGGCACGCCGGCGCACCTCGCGGGCGTGCTGCTGATGCGCGAGGCGGGCATCCAGATGACGCACATTCCTTACAAGGGCAACGCGCCCTCGGTCGCGAGCCTTCTCGCCGGGGAGACGCACCTGTCGATCGCGTCGATCCCCGGAGTCATGGCGCAGATCAAGTCGGGGCGGCTCAGGGCGATCGCCGTGACCGGGCCGAAGCGCACGTCGTTCATGGCCGATGTGCCGACGTTCGCGGAAGCCGGTTTTCCCGGCATCGTGATCGAAGGCTGGCGTGGGTTGCTGGCGCCGGCGGGCACGCCGCGCGCGGTGGTGGATGCGCTCAACGCCGAACTCGTGCGCGCCTCGAAGCTTCCCGACGTGACCGAGCGGCTCGCCGCCATCGGCACGCTGGCGGTGGCGAGCCCGCCGGAGAAACTCGCGCAGGTGATCCGGGATGAGACCCGGCTCTGGACGAAGGTCGTGAAGGACGCCGGGATCAAGGTGCAGTAAGCACCGCCTCGACGAGGCTGGGGCCGCGCGACGCCAGCGCGTGCGCGAGCGCGCGGGAAAAACCCGCTGCGTCGTGCGCACGTTCCCCGGGCACGCCGAAGCCCCGCGCGATGTCGGGCCAGCCGATCGCCGGCCGGTCGAGCTGGATCATGTCGAGCGCGCTGCGGCCGGGATTCTTCGCACCCACATTCGCCAGTTCGCCGAACAGCGTTGCATAGGCGCGGTTGCTCAGGATCACGGTAGTCACGTCGAGCCCTTCGCGTGCCATGGTCCAGAGCGCCTGGCAGGTGTAGGCGCCGCTGCCGTCGGCCTGCAGGCAGACCACTCTGCGGTCTTTGCACGCGAGTGCGGCGCCGACCGCAAGCGGCAGGCCTTCTCCCGTTGCTCCGCCGGCCATCTGCAGCCAGTCGTGCGGCGCGGCGCCCGCCATTGCCGGATAGAGCGTGAAGCCGAGAGACAAGGACTCGTCGATCACGATTGCCTGCTCGGGAACCTGGCGGGCGATGATCGCGGCAAGCGCATGGGGCGTGAGCGCGCCGCTGTCGGGGGCTGACGCCAGTTCCACCGACGGCGCGGTAGCCGGACGAGCGCCGAGCACCGATGCGACGGATTCGAGCGCGCCGAGCACGTCTTCTTCCGCATCTGCGAGCGTCATGGTCGCGCAGCCCGCCGGCGTCAGCAGGCTCGGCTTGTCAGGGTAGGCGAAAAAGGCGACCGGCGACTTCGCGCCGAGGAGCACCAGGGTGTCGATCGCGGCGAGGAAGCGCACAGCGTCGTCAACCGCAAAGGGCACGCGATCCAGCGGCAGGCGCCCGGCACCGCGAGCGATGCGCGTGTTCGACATCGGCGCGAACACCCGGCACCCCGTGGCAGCCGCGATGCCGTGTGCAAAGGCAAGGCCGCGTTCCGAGAGGCAGGCGCCGCCGATCATCAGGCCCACTCCCTTGCCGGCGCGCAGGCGACGCGCAGCCGCCTCGACCCGTTCGGGCGCAATCCGGGGGAGCGACGCGTCCGCGGCGCGCACCACCGGGGGGGCATCGCCAGCGTCGCTCCATGCAGTGTCGGCGGGAACGATCAGGGTCGCAATTCGTCCCGGCGCCACACGCGCCGCTTCGATCGCCGCGGCGCAATCGGCCGAGAGCGTTGCCGCAGACTGCGCGGTGCGCAGCCAGTCGGAGAAGGGGCGCGCGACGCCTTCCACGTCAGAATGCAGCGGGGCATCGTAGCGTCGGTGATGCGCCGCGTGTTCGCCGACGATGTTGAGGATCGGCACGCGCGCGCGGCGCGCGTTGTGAAGGTTGCAAAGGCCGTTGGCAAGCCCTGGCCCGAGGTGCATCAGTGTGCCGGCTGGCCGGCCCGCCATGCGCGCATAACCGTCGGCTGCGCCTGTCGCCACGCCTTCGAAGAGGGTGAGGACACAGTGCACGCCAGGCACGCGGTCGAGCGCGGCGATAAAATGCATTTCTGAGGTACCCGGGTTGGCGAAGCAGGTGTCGATGCCGCCGGCGACCAGCGAGCGGACCAGGATCTCGGCACCGAGCATCCCGCTAGCGCCAGAAAACGAAACGGTGGTCGATCCAGTTCACCAGGCCGTACCAGGCCATGCTGGCCGCGGAGGCCACCGCGATCGCTGCCCAGGCGCGCAGGAAATCCATCTGTTGTGTGGATTCGAAGATCGTCCAGCCCAGACCGCTCACCGCGCCCAGCATTTCGGCGACGATGGCGATGATCATGCTGCGCACTACCGCGACGCGCAGGCCGTTCATGATTGACGGCAGCGCCGCGGGCAGGCGCAGGAGCACCATCAGGCGCAGCGGCCCGGCGCCGAAGGAGCGCAGCAGGTTGGCCGCCGACTCGTCGACCGAACACAGGCCCTGGTGCGCATTGACGAACACCGCAAAGCCCACCGCGATCGTGACCATGGCGATCTTCGACGCCGGTCCGGAGCCGAACCAGAGCAGCGCCACCGGCGCGAACGCCACCACCGGCACCGAATTCAGCGCCACCAGCGCCGGCAACGCGACGCGCTCCAGGCGCGGATAGAGGACGAAGAGCATCGCGAGGATCAGCGCGCCAGCGGCGCCGATCGCGTAGCCGATGCTCGCTTCCATGAGCGTCGTCGATAGCCCGCCGAGCAAGGCAGGCAGGTCGGTCCAGACTTTCAGCACGATGGCGCTCGGCGCAGGCAGCACATAGACCGGGACGACCAAGGCGCGCACGATCGCTTCCCAGAGCGCGACCACGAGCAGCGGGCCGGCCGCCGCGAAAAGAAAGCCACGCATCAGCGAATGCGGCGCATCAGGCGACGTGTCAGGCGGAGCATCGGGTCAGATCTCCTGCTTCCACCAGATCCAGCGCCGCTCGATCGCCTCGAAGGCGGAGTAGAGCAGGATGCCGATCGCGCCGCAGACCAGGATCACGCTCCACACGCGCGGCAGGTTCTCGTTGTACATCGCCTGCAGGAGCATGATGCCGAGGCCGACGGTGTCGCCGAACCACTCGCCGACGATGGCGCCGATCAAGCCCAGGCTGATGCCGAGCTTGAGCGCCGCGGCGATCGACGGCAACGCATAGGGCACGCGCAGCCGCCAGTACAGGACCCATGCGCCGGCGCCGAAACTGCGCAGCAGCGCCACGCGCTGCGGGTCGACCGCCTGCATGCCGCGGCAGGTATTCACCGTTACCGGAAACGCTGTGAGATACGCCGCAATCGCCACCTTCGACCAGATGTCGTTGCCGAGCCACATCACGACCAGGGCGCCGAACGCGATCACCGGGATCGCCTGCGAGACGATGAACAGCGGAAACAGCAGGCGCTCCAGCGCGCGCGAAACGGCAAACGCGCTGCCGAAGACGAAACCGATCGCGGCGCCGATGGCGAAGCCGATCAGAGTCTCGGAAAGCGTGCGTACGATGCCGCGGCCGATCAGATCGGTATTCGCCGCCATGTCGCGCAACACCGCGCTCGCGGCCGGCATGTTGTGCGGTGCGACGTCGAAGACGCGCACGCAGACCTCCCACAGCACGAACAGCCCGAGGAGCGCGGCGATCTGGCTTGCGAATCCGGCGCGCATGCTAGGTCTCGGCCACCTGCTGGAAGCTCTTGATGCTCTCCTCCTCGATGGCGGCGAGCACCTGGCGCTTCAGGTCGATGAATTCCGGCGAAGTCAGCATCGACGCTGGGCGCGGCCGCGCGAGCGGCACGTCGAGCACCAGCTTGATGCGCCCCGGGCGGGCGGTCATCACCAGCACGCGGTCGCCGAGGAAGATCGCCTCCTCGACGTCGTGGGTGATGAAGAGAATCGTCCTCTGGTGGCGCTGCCACACTTCGAGCAGCCAGCGCTGCATCAGGCTGCGCGTCAGCGCATCGAGCGCGCCGAACGGTTCGTCGAGCAGCGTGAGGTCGCGCTCGAAAAGGAAGGTGCGCATCAGCGCCACGCGCTGGCGCATGCCCCCGGAGAGCTGCTGCGGGTAGTGGCGCTCGAAGCCGGCGAGGCCGAACTCGCTGAACAGCGGTTCGGCGCGCTTCAGAGCCTCGGCGCGCGGCACGCCTTCCACCTGCAGCGGCAGGATGGCGTTGTCCACCACGCGGCGCCATGGCAGCAGCAGGTCGCGCTGCGGCATGAACGCGACCTTGCCGAGCAGTTCCGGGGCCTTGCGGGGCTCGCCGTTGTAGAGAATCTGCGCGCCGGCGTCCGGCTCGGCCAGGCCGGCGAGGATATTGAAGAGCGTACTCTTGCCGCAGCCGCTGGGCCCGACCACGGTGACGAACTCGCCGCGGCCGATTTCGATGCCGACCCGCTCGAGCGCCACCACCGTCCCATGGCTCGATTCGAAGGTCTTCGAGAGGTTGGTGAGCTGCAGCATGGGCGGCGCAGCGGAGGCCGCTGGCCCGCCCATTACATCTTCTTGTCTGCGGCGGGTACGGCGTTCCAGAACCTCGTGTCGAATGCCGCGTTGAAGTCCACCGGCCCCGAAAGGACCTTCGCCTGGACGAGGATGTCCTGCGCTGCCCTGAAGCGCGGCATGTTGAGCGCGCCGAGCCCCTCCGTTGTGCCGGTGTCGGCGAGCATCAGCTTGGCAATTTCCTGCAGCATCAAGGTCTGATGCCCGCGCTCGAGCCCGGGCGAGGCGGCCATGACGATGTCGATCGCCTCGGACTGGTTCTGGATCGCGTACTTCCAGCCGCGCAGCGTCGCGTTCATGAAGCCCTGCACCATCTTCGGCTTCTCGGCAATCACCTTCTCCGAGGTGATGAGCGAATCGCGCGGCACGCTGACACCGTAGTCGTCCGGCGCGAAGATGCGCACTTTGACGCCACGCGTCTTGAGCACGTTCAACTCGTTGTAGAGCGTCACCATGGCGACGTCCGTTTCCTTGTTGATGAACGGCGTCATCGACACGGCCTGCGCAGTGAGGCTGTAGTCCGAGGGCGACATGCCGTTCTTCTGCAGCATCGCGGTCACCGTGTGCTGCAGGCCGGTGAAGAATGAGGTGATCTTCTTGCCCTTGAAGTCCTGGATCGTCTTGATCGACGAGTCTTCGTGCACCACCATGACCACCGGCGTGCGCTGGTGCAGCATGCCGAGGGTGACGATCGGCAGCTTCTTGTCGCGCGCGGCGAGCGAGCTTTCGATGCCACCGCCCACGGCGAAAGTGTCGGCGCCCGAGGCCACCAGCGACTCGGCGTTCAGGTTCGGGCCGCCCGGGTTGATGGTCAGGTTGAGGCCTTCGGTCGTGTAGTAGCCCTTTGCCTTGGCCACGTACAGGCCCGCGAACTGCGACTGGGCAATCCACTTCAGGCGCACGCTGGCGGCTTCCTGCGCAGCAGCGGTATTGATCGAGCCGACGGCAACGGCGAACGTGGCCATCGCCAGAACGGCAATGCGCGCGGGCGCTCGGTGCTTCAACAGGTGACTCATGAACAAATCCTCCCTATGTGCGATTGTGAACCCTTGGCTCAGGCCGTTGCAGTGCCCTCAACGACAGGCAACAGGAAGTGGCTGAGCAAAGCGCGTGCCTGCTTTCGTGCCGCGTCCATGACAGTGGCGGCGAATCCTATCATTGCCAACGGCCGCCCGGAGCTTCGGTGGCTACGTGAATTCGAAACGCTTTTTGGTGCGCCAGGTGACCAGGAAGCGCAGCGCACGTGCGGGCCAATCCTGCCGGTCAGACGCTAACGATTGACGGCGGAACCATCACTCGCTAGCGTACGGCCCGTGCCAGAAATCCCGATCATCGACCTTGGAATGTTGCGGCAGGGGTGTTCGACCGCGGACATCGCGACGACCGCGCGCTCGATCCGCTCGGCCTGCGAGGCTGCCGGGTTCTTCTCCATCCTGAACCATGGCGTCCCGGCGCGAGTCGTGGAAGACGCGTTCGAGGCCAATCGCCGGTTCCACGCGCTCCCCCAGCCGGAAAAGGACGCGCTGCGCACGAACAAGTGGCATCGCGGCTACATGGGATTCGGCGACGCGACGCTCAAGTCCTCGGCACGCTTCGCCGCCGCGCGGCGCCCGAACCGGATGGAATCGTTCTTCGTCCGCCACGAGGTGGCGCCGGATCATCCGGACATCCTCGAGGCGAAGCCGCTGCAGGGGCCGAACCAGTGGCCCGCCGACACCTGGCTGTGCCAGGCGATCCGGCGCTACGGCACAGCGATCTGCGAGCTCGGCCTGCGCCTGTTGCCGGCGTTGTCGGTGGCCGTCGGCGAGGCGCCGGACTACCTCGGTCGACTCTTCGATCCTCCGTCTACCGCGCTGAGGCTGATCCACTATCCACCCACGCCCGAGGACAGGCCCGACGACCTGTACGGCAGCCACCCGCACACCGACTACGGATTCCTCACCATCCTCGCGCAGGATGAGATCGGCGGGCTCGAGGTGCAGGGTCGCGAAGGCGCATGGCTGCCGGTTCCCGTCATACAGGGCGCATTCGTCTGCAACATCGGGGACGTGTTCGCGCGGTGGACGAACGATGCCTTCAATTCGACCCCGCACCGTGTCATCAACGCCTCCACGCATCGCGACAGGTACTCGGTTGCCTATTTCTTCGATCCAAACGTCGATGCGACGGTCACCTGCCTGCCGCAGTTTTGCCGCGATGCGCCGGCGAAGCACGCGCCGGTGCGCTTCATCGACTACTTTACTTCCCGCCTCGACGCCAACTATGTGCGCTACGAGCAGCCGTCGGCTGCGGCGTAGGCGCGTCAGCCGGACCGATCCCTGCCCCACTATCGCGCCCCGCTGGCGGAATACCGCTTCGTCGTCGACGAATTCCTGCGCCTGGAGCGGTTCGCCGGCATTCCGGGCTATGCGGACGCGGGCGGAGAAACCCTCGCCGTGTTCCTCGAGGGCGCCGCGCGCATCTGCGAGGGTGTGGCGCAGCCGCTCAACCAGTCCGGCGACCTCGAAGGCTGCCGCTGGGACAAGGGCGAAGTCACGACGCCGAAGGGCTTCAAGGAGGCCTACGCCCGTTTCGCCCAGGGGGGCTGGATCGGACTCGCGTTCAACCCAGCTTACGGCGGCAAGGGCCTGCCGGGGGTGCTCGCGGAAATCTTCGCCGAGATGCTCGCCGCCGCGAACATGGCCTTCAGCGGCTACATCGAGCTTTCGGAGGCCGTGTTCAGCGCGCTGCATGCGCATGGCACTGACGAGCAGAAACGTCTCTATCTCCCCAAACTAGCCTCCGGCGCGTGGACCGGCGCGATGCACCTTACCGAAGAGCATGCCGGCAGCGACCTGCGCCTCATCCGCACGCGCGCGCTGCCGCAGGCGGACGGCTCGTACCGCCTGCACGGCACGAAGTCGTTCATCACCAACGCCGAGCACGATCTTGCCGAGAATATTGTCAATCTTGTGCTGGCTCGCATTCCCGGTTCGCCCGGAGGGTCGGGCGGCACGAGCCTGTTCCTGGTGCCGAAGTTCCTTGTCGATGCGGACGGCAAGCCCGGCGAGCGCAATGCGCTGGAATGCGCGTCGCTCGAGCACAAGATGGGCCTGCGGGCCGCACCTACCGGGGTGATCAACTACAACGGCGCGCACGGCTGGCTGGTGGGCGAAGCCAACCAGGGACTGCGCGCGATGTTCACGATGGTCAACGATGCGCGCCTCGGCGTGGCGTTGCAGGGCCTCAGCCAGGCCGAGGTCGCCAGCCAAAACGCCACGCACTATTCCCGGGAACGGCGCCAGGGGCGGGCGCTGGTTCCGGTGCAGGGTGGGGACGATCCCGTCGCCATCGTCGCGCACCCCGACGTGCGCCGCATGCTGCTGACGATGCGCAGTTTCACCGAGGCGGCCCGGGGTCTGGGCCTGTGGGTGGCGCTGCAGATCGATCTCGCGGCACGGCACCCGGAATCGGCCGAGCGTGCGCGTGCCGGCCGTCTTGTCGCGCTGATGACGCCGGTGATCAAGGCGCACTTCACCGATTGGGGTTCCGAGGTGACCAACCTCGCGCTGCAATGCTTCGGCGGCTACGGCTACATCAATGACACCGGAGTCGAGCAGTTCGTCCGCGACGTGCGCATCACGCAGATCTACGAGGGCACCAACGGCATCCAGGCGCTCGACCTCGTGCGGCGCAAGCTGACGCAGGGCGACGGTGCTGGCGTGCGGGAATTCCTCGATCTGGTCGCGCAGTCGATCGCCGCTGCCGAGGTGGACGCGGCGATTGCGCCGATGGCGCACGCTCTGCGCAAGGCCTTGCACGCGCTGGAAGAGGCAACCGCGTGGATGCAGAAGCGCGCGGGCGCCGAAGTCGTGGATGCGGCGGGCGGCGCCAGCGACTACCTGCGCCTGTTCGGGCTGGTGTCCCTCGGCTGGGTATGGCTCGAGTACGCGCAGATCGCGTCGCACGCTGTTTCGAAAGGCGCCGGGGCGCGCGCGTTCTACGAGCATAAACTCTCGGTCGGCCGCTTCTACATGCGGCGCATCCTGCCGGAAGCGTCCGTGCTGCTCGAGCGTGCGACGCTCGGGGCGGCGGACCTCATGGGATTTTCAGGGGAAGACGTTTGACACGCTACCAGCTGCATTACGGCGGACAATGGCGCGAGCCGCATGGGCGCGGCACGATCGCCGTCGCAAGCCCGGCCACGCTGGTCCCGCTCGGCGAAGTGCCCGTGGCGGACAAAGAAGACGTCGCCGCTGCGGCTGCGGCGGCGGCAAGCGCCTGGCCCGCCTGGCGCGCGCTGGAACCGCTCGATCGCGCGCGGCACATGAATCGCTTCGCGGACCTGATCCGCGCACGCATCGGCACGCTGGCCGAGCTCGAGTCGGCAGTGACGGGCCGGCCGATCCGCGAAATGGCGGCGCAGATGAGCCGCATCCCCGAGTGGCTGGAGTACTTCGGCAGCATCGCGGCGGGGCTGGAAGGCGAGTCCAACCGCGTCAAGGGCGGGTTCGTCACGCTCACCGCGTACGAGCCGATCGGCGTCTGCGCGCTGCTGACGCCGTGGAACCACCCGGTCCTGATCCTCGTGAAGAAGCTCGCCGCCGCGCTCGCCGCGGGCAACACCTGCCTCGTCAAGCCCTCCGAGCTCGCGCCGATCACACCGCTCGTGCTCGCCGACTGGGCGCGCGAGGCGGGGATGCCGGAGGGCACGATAAACGTCGTCACCGGCGCCGGCGAGACCGGAGCGCTGGTCTGCGCGCATCCCGAGGTGCAAATGATCGATCTCACGGGCGGCACCGCCACCGGCCGCAAGGTGGCGGCGCTTGCCGCCTCGCGGCTGATTCCATGCACGCTCGAACTGGGCGGCAAGACCCCGATCCTCGTCTTCGAGGATGCCCCGCTGGCCGAGGCGGTGGCTGGTGCCCTGTTCGCGGCGTTCGTCGCGTCGGGCCAGACCTGCGTGTCCGGCGCGCGGTTCCTGGTGGCCGATGCGATCTACGATCGGTTCGTCGAGGCATTCGCCGCAAGGGCAGGGAGCCTCGTCGTCGGCGACCCCGCGGACCGCAGGACGGACATGGGGCCGGTGATCTCGGCGGTGTCGCGGGACCGCTGCTTCGCGCACATCGAATCCGCCAAGTCGGAAGGCGCGCGGCTGGTCTGCGGCGGTGGCGCACCCGCGCTGCCGGATGCCTTGAAGGGCGGACACTATGTGGCGCCGACCGTTTTCGCCGACGTCACGCCGCGGATGCGGCTGTTTCGCGAAGAGGTGTTCGGCCCGGTGGTGTCGGTGACGCGCTTTGGCGATGAGGCCGAGGCGCTGGCGCTCGCCAACGACAGCGACTTCGCGCTGGGCGCGGCGGTCTGGACGCGCGACGTCGCCCGAGCGCACCGGTTGGCCGCCAGCATCCGCGCCGGCGTGGTCTGGGTCAACGACCACCACAAGAACGACCCGCGCTCCGTCTGGGGCGGCTTCGGCGAAAGCGGCTACGGCAAGGAAAACGGCTGGGCCGCGCTTAAGGAACACATGCGCAAGCGCAGCATCATCATCCGCACCGCGCCCCAGTTCGACGACTGGTTCGGCGGCGGCTCGCGCTACGGCTGAGGGGCCCGCAATTCGCAGTTCAAACGCAATCCAGGAGAGTAATCGCATGAAGCTGAAGCAACGCAAGTACGTGAAGGTGGTGCGCGAGAACGGCATCGCGTGGACCTACCTCAACCGGCCGGAGAAGAAGAATGCGATGTCCCCGCCGCTTCACGCCGAGATGTGCGAGACGCTGGACGAGCTGGAGGCCGACCCCGAGACCAAGGTCGTCGTCATCGCGGGCGCCGGCGGCATCTTCTCCGCAGGCCAGGACCTGAAGGAGTTCTTCCGTGCGCTGGAGAAGGATCCCGCGGAGGGCAAGCGCGTGCGACTGATGTCGAACCACTGGCAATGGGATCGGCTCTACATGTTCGACAAGCCGACCATCGCGATGGTCGAGGGGTTCTGTATCGGCGGCGCGTTCAGCCACCTGCTGGCGACCGATTTCGCCCTGACCGCCAACGACACCACTTTTTCGCTTTCGGAGGTGAACTGGGGCATCCTGCCCGGCGGCATGGTGAGCAAGGCTTTCGCCGACGCGGTGCTGCTGCGTCATGCCCTCTACTACGCCTGCACCGGCGACACTTTCGACGGCAAGGAAGCCGCGCGCATCGGCATCGTCAACTTCTCGGTGCCGAAGGCGCGCCTGAAGGCGGAGGTGACGAAGCTCGCGCAGAAGCTGATGGCCAAGAGCCCGCGCGCGCTTCGCGCCTCCAAGCAGGTGATCCGCATGGTGCGGCAGATGGGCTTCGCGGAGGCCGCCGACTACATGCAGGAGAAGAAGGTCGCCATCCAGGTGGGCGATGCGGACGACTCGTACAACACGGGCCTGCACGGTTTCCTCGACTCGAAGGCCTACAAGCCGGTGTACGCCTCTTTCAAGGAAGGCGCGGGCGGCAAGGCGAAGCCGCGGCGCAAGGCCTGAGGCCGCCATGCCCGGTCCGCTGGCAGGCATCCGCGTCGTCGAACTCTCGACGTTCATCACCGCGCCGCTCACCGGCGTGATGCTGGCCGACATGGGCGCGGAAGTGATCAAGGTCGAGAATCCCGACGGCGGCGATCCGTTTCGCAGCTATGGCGGGGGCAACTACGGCGCGCAGTACTGCTCGTACAACCGCAACAAGCGCAGCATCGCGAT
Organism: uncultured Streptomycetaceae bacterium; assembly: GCA_964641785.1. Lineage (GTDB taxonomy): Bacteria > Pseudomonadota > Gammaproteobacteria > Burkholderiales > SG8-41 > CAZXNF01. The sequence continues at coordinate 15,398 of CAZXNF010000005.1, forward strand.
CTCACTGCGCACCGAGTTCGGCCGCACGGCGATGGATAGATTGGTGCAGCGAAGCGACGTGCTGCTGGACAACTTCCGCGCGGGTGTGCTCGACCGGCTCGGTCTCACGGCAGCCCGGCTGCGCGAGCTGAACCCCGCGCTGATCCATTGTTCGATCACCGGGTTCGGCACCGAGGGGCCGTATTCGGCCCGCCCCTGCTTTGATTCGATTGCGCAGGGGCTGAGCGGCATGTACAGCCAGTTCCTCGATCCGGAGAACCCGCGGCTCACGGGCACCACCGTTGCGGACAACGTCACCGGGCAGTACGCGGCGTATGGCATCCTCTCGGCCCTGTTCGAGCGCGAGCGCACCGGCATCGCGCGCCGCGTGGAGGTGAACATGATCGAGGCGACCATGGCGTTCATGCCGGAGCCGTTCGGCTATCTGACGCAGAACGGCGAGCATTCGGACGCGTTCCTGCGCATCCGCTACTCGCTGGCCTTTGCGTTCCGCTGCCGCGACGGCAAGCTGGTGGTGACGCACATGTCCTCGCGGCAGAAGTTCTACGAGCAGTTCGTCGAGACGATCGGGCGCGCCGATCTCGTCGATGACGCGCGCTTCACGACGCTCGAGGGCCGTGTGGCAAACTACGAGGCGCTCCGGAACATCGCCGGCGAGGCTTTCGCGACGAAGGACCGCGCGCATTGGCTCACGCTGTTCGCGGGTGCCGACATCCCGTTCTCCTGCATCAATGACATCGAGGACGTGATGCTCGACCCGCAGGTGCAAGCGCTGGACAGTTTCTACACGCTGCGTCATCCGGTGAAGGGCGAACTGACCGCGATCCGCCGCCCGGTGCGCCTCGACGGCCGGCGCGACGACCAGGCGGCCATCGCGCCGCCGATGCTGGGCGAGCATACGGACGAAGTGCTGCGCGAGCTCGGTCTTGCGCGGGAGAACGCAACCAAAGGAACCCCGTGAAACTGGATCTGCAAGGCAAGAGCGTGCTCATCACCGGCGCCTCCAAGGGCATCGGCCTCGCCACTGCGTGGGCGTTCGCCCGCGAGGGCTGTGCGTTGCACCTCGCGGCGCGCTCGGCCGAACTGCTCGAAGACGCGAAGAAAGCGATCATGGCCGAATGCAAGGTGCCGGTTGCGACCCACGCGATGGACCTCTCCAGCGACGCTCAGATGCGCGACCTGGCTACGCGCTCCGGTGCAGTGGACATCCTCGTCAACAACGCGGGCGACATTCCCTCCGGGCCGATCGAAGCGGTGGACGACGCGGCGCTGCGCCGCGGGTTCGACCTCAAGGTGTTCGGCTACATCTCGCTCACGCGAGCGCTCTACGCGAAGATGTGCGAGCGCGGCAGCGGCGTGATCGTCAACGACATCGGCAACTCCGGCGAGAATTGGGACGCGCGCTACATCATGGGCTCCACGGGCAACGCGGCGCTGATGTCCTTTACGCGGGCGCTGGGTGGCGTGAGCCTCGACAAGGGCGTGCGCGTGGTCGGCGTCAACCCGGGGCCGGTGGCGACCGAGCGCATGGTCAAGCTGATGAAGCGTCGCGCGCTCGACATGCACGGCGACGAAAGCCGCTGGCAGGAGCTCTACAAGCTCTATCCGGGCGGCCGGCCGGCAAGCGCCGAGGAAGTGGCCGACCTGATGGTGTTCCTCGCCTCGCCCCGCGCCGGCTACATCACCGGCACGATCGTCACGATCGACGGCGGCATCGCGTCGCGCGGCTCGATCATCTAGGGGCGCGCCATGGGCGAACTCGATACCCGCAACCGCCATTTCGACAAGCTGTTCTCGCAGCCCGACCTGATCTGGATGGGGCAGAACACCAACCACATTCCGATGCATCCGAAGGTGCGCGAGGCGCTGCATCGTGCGGTGGACGACGAGTCCTTTCATGCCTATGCGCCGCCGGCGGGGATCGAAACGCTGCGCGAGGGCATCGTTGCCGACCTCGGCCTCGAGGGATTCTCGGCGCTGGTCTCGGACGGCGCCGTCGCGGCGCTCGGCACGGCCTGCCGCGCGCTGTGCCGCCCCGGGCGGCGCTTCGTCACCACCGACCCGAGCTGGAAGTGGCCGCTGATCTTTGCGCGCCAGGCCGGCATGGAGATCGTCGAGATTCCCATCTACGGGGCGGAGCACGGCTGGCGCCTGTCCCCGCAGCGCCTCGCCGAGGCGGTCGACGCGAAGACCGACATCATCTACCTGGTGGACCCGAACAATCCTCTCGGCACCTGCGCGACGCCGGAGGAGATCGAAGGCATTGCCTCCATCGCGCGCAAGGCCGGTGCGACGCTGATCCATGACAGCACCTATCGCGATTTCGCCGACCGGCACACGCTCGCCGCGCGCTTCTATCCAGAGGGGACCGTGACGGCAGTGAGTTTTTCCAAGTGGCTCGGCTTCGCGGGACTGCGCCTCGGCGCGCTGGTCGCGCGCCCCGAACTGCTGGAGAAAATCGGCGCCGCGTCGATGGCGCCGCTTGGGGCCAACGTCATTTCGCAGAAAGCAGCGCTGGCGGGGCTTTCGGTGAAGAAGGAATGGATGGCCACGGTGCAGGAGATCCAGCGCGCCAACCAGGCGACGGTGAAACGCGCCGTGGACAAGATTGCCGGCCTGTCGGTGGCGGTCTATCCCTCGCAGGCGAACTTTCTCGTCGTCGAATGCGAGGCCACCGGGGTAACGCCCGAGGCGATCGTCGCGGCGTTTGCCGAGCACGGCATCCAGGTGCGTCAGGGCGCCTACCACACGGCCCGCTTCGGCCATCGTTTCATCAAGGTGAGCACGACGGTGCCCCGCGAGTGGGCCGATGCCTTCGCGGCGGTTCTGCCGGAAGCCGTCGAGCACGCCCGCGGCCTCAAAGACCTCGCGCCGCTCTTCTAGAAAGGGAGGAACCGACCATGGCCTACGCCACCGCGCACGACGGCATCCGTCTTTACTACGAGGAAGCCGGCGCCGGAACGCCGATCGTGTTCGTGCACGAGTTCGGCGGTGACCACCGCAGCTGGGAGCCGCAGATGCGCTTCTTCTCGCGCCGTCATCGTTGCGTGACGTACGGCGCGCGCGGTTATCCACCCTCGGACGTGCCGGAAAGCCTCGAGGCGTACTCGCAGGCAATCGCCGTGAAGGACATCGTCGCGGTGATGGATGCGTGCGGCATCGTCCAGGCGCACGCAGTCGGCCTGTCGATGGGCGGCTTCGCGACGCTGCACCTCGGACTCACGGCGCCCGAGCGGGTCCTCTCGCTGGTGGTCGCGGGCGCCGGTTACGGTGCGGAAAAGCAGTACGAGAACTACTTCCGCGACGTGTCGCTCGAAGTGGCGAAGCAGTTCGAGACGCAGGGGGCAGAGGTCTTCGCCAGGACTTACTCGCAGGCCGGTACGCGGGTGCAGTTCCAGGCCAAGGATCTGCGCGGCTGGGAGGAGTTCGCGATGCAGCTCGGCCAGCACTCAGCACGGGGCTCGGCCCTGACGATGCGCGGCGTGCAGGCGCGCCGGCCTTCGATCTATGACCTCGAACAGGGATTGAAGGCAATGCGCCTGCCGATGCTGGTGATCGTCGGGGACGAGGACTTCCACTGTCTGCAACCCGGCATCTTCCTTAAGATGACGGTGCCGGCCGCGGGGCTCGCCGTGCTGCCCAAGAGCGGGCACACCCTGAATCTCGAGGAGCCCGAAGCATTCAATCGCTGCGTGGCCGAGTTCATCGCCGCAGCCGAGGCGGGCGCCTGGAAGCCGCGCGACCCTCGCGCGAATCCCGGCGAGATCATGAAAACGAAGTAGCCCGCGCCGGTCACCCCCCGCACCATGCGCGTCCTCGTCCTGCATGCCCATCCGCTCGAGGGTCGTTCGACCATTTCGACACGATCACCTTGTTCGTCGCCGACGCGCCGCGTCCGGACGAGATCCTGGTCGCGATGGCGATCGCCGACGGCGGGCGCATCTATCCGCGCTGCGGACAAGGGCCGGTGCGCTGACGCAATCGACCGGCCGGTGCTTCTCGCATCCCGGCGCGATGCCGCGCGCGAGCCGCGCTGAGTGCTTCGTGCAGGCCCCGGGTTCCGCTTGGAATTCCTCAAGGGCTCGGTTAGTCTTGCCCGTCAACTTCCACTCAGGATCGTCCTGATGACGCAATCTCCCGGCCGCGAAGCAGCGGACCTTCTCACCGCGCTCGAATCGCTGCCTCTTCGCGAACTGATGCAGGAAGCGCGCCGGCTGCGCGAGCTTGGCCATGGCCGCGTCGTCAGCTATTCGCGCAAGGTGTTCATCCCGCTGACGCGCCTGTGCCGCAACGTCTGCGGCTACTGCACCTTCGTGCGCGGACCCAAGCACGTCGACCACCCGTACTTGCGCCCCGAAGAGGTGCTCGAGATCGCGCGCCTGGGGCGCGAGTCCGGCTGCCGGGAAGCGCTGTTTACCCTCGGCGACCGGCCCGAGGCGGTGCACGAATCCGCGCTCGCGGCGCTCGCGGCCCTCGGCTACGCTTCCACGCTCGAGTACCTCGCCGCGATGTGCTTGCTGGTGCGCGAGGAGACCGGCTTGCTTGCGCATACCAACCCGGGCGTGCTCACGCAGGACGAGATCGGCGCGCTGCGCAAGGTCAGCGTGTCGCAGGGCATGATGCTCGAGAGCACCTCCCTGCGGCTGTGCGAGCCCGGGGGGCCGCACCATGGCTGCCCGGACAAGCTGCCCGCCGTGCGCCTCGCGGCGATCGAGGCCGCGGGCCGCGCGCGCGTGCCCTTCACGAGCGGGATCCTGATCGGCATCGGCGAGACGCGGCTGGAGAGGATCGATGCGCTGCTCGCCCTGCGCGAGGCGCATGGGCGTCATGGCCACCTGCAGGAAGTGATCATCCAGAATTTCCGCGCCAAGGCCGACACGCGCATGCGCGCGCACGGCGAGCCCGGTTTCGACGACCTGCTCTGGACCGCTGCCGCCGCGCGCGTCGTGCTCGGCGCAGAAGCGAACATCCAGATCCCGCCGAACCTGAGCGAGTCGCGCTTTCCCGAACTGCTCGCCGCCGGCATCAACGATTGGGGCGGCATTTCGCCGGTGACCGACGACTACGTGAATCCCGAAAGAAAATGGCCGCAGATCGACGCGCTAGAGAAAGCCACCCGGGATGCAGGACTGATCCTTGCCGAGCGGCTCGCGGTGTATCCATCCTACGCGGCCGCGGATGCGGCCCTGCAGTGGCTGGATCCGTCGCTGGTGCGCCACGTCCTCGATGCGATCGACTCGGAAGGCTATGCCAGAGCCGACTCGTGGAGTCCGGGCGTCGCGAACGCCGGGCTGCCGGCGGCGAGAAAACAAACCGGGGGCAGTGCAGCCAACGCGCCGTTCGATGCCCTGCTGGCGCGGGCGGCCGCCGGAGACCGTCTGGACGAGCCAGACCTGGTGCGCCTGTTCGCCGCGCGCGAAGGCGAAGCCGACGCAGTGCAGGCGGCGGCCGACGCCCTTCGCAGCAGGGTCAGCGGCGACACCGTTCGCTACGTCGTCAACCGCAATATCAACTACACCAACATCTGCTCGCTGAGCTGCCGGTTCTGCGCGTTCTCCAAGGGCAAGACCGCCGCGACGCTGCGCGGCAAGCCTTACGACCTCGCTCTAGAGGAAGTCTCGCGCCGGGTCACCGAAGCCTGGTCGCGCGGGGCCACCGAGGTGTGCATGCAGGGCGGCATCCATCCGGCTTACACGGGCGAGACCTATCTTGCGTTGCTCGGGGCGGCCAAGGAGGCCGTACCGCAAATGCACGTGCATGCGTTCTCGCCGCTCGAAGTCACCCACGGTGCAAAGACTCTGGGCGTGAGCGTGGAGCGTTTCCTCGCGCGGCTTCGCGACGCCGGGCTGGGCTCGCTGCCCGGCACTGCGGCCGAGATCCTCGACGATCCGGTGCGTGCACGGATCTGCCCCGACAAGCTCAGCACTGTCCAGTGGCTGCACGTGATCGAAGCCGCGCACCGCATCGGCGTGCGCACCACGGCAACGATCATGTTCGGTCACGTGGAGACGCCGCGATCCTGGGCGCGCCACCTTCTCGCGGTTCGCGACCTGCAGGAACGCACCGGTGGCATTACCGAGTTCGTGCCGCTGCCCTTCGTGCATATGGAGGCGCCGATGTACCTGCGCGAAGGCGCGCGCCGCGGCCCGACCTGGCGCGAGACCCTGCTCATGCACGCCGTATCGCGCCTGGCGCTGCATCCCCTGATCCCCAATATCCAGGTGTCCTGGGTCAAGGTGGGGCCGCAAGGCGCCGCCGCCTGCCTTGCGGCGGGCGCCAATGACATGGGCGGAACGCTCATGAACGAGAGCATCTCGCGAGCCGCCGGGAACGAACATGGGGAAGAGCTCCCGCCCGAGGCCATGCATGCCCTGATCGAAAGCGCGGGTCGCGTGCCCGAACAGCGCGGCACGCTTTACGGTCCTGTGAGCAACGAGCGCCGCGAGCACAGCTTCGCAGCCGCGGCCCTCGTGCCCATTGTCCTTACCCCCCCGGTCCTTACCCGCCGCGCCGGACGGATGCCCCGGCCGCCAGGCCCGGTTGTGCGCGAAAGCACCTGCGCATAGGTCCCGGCGAAGGACTCGTGATCATCCGGAGTGGCCGAAGACCGGAAGCGGCCGGCTCGAGCACGGGATCCAGGCTCGAACTGATTGCCCTCGAAGGCATAGGCGCGGTGCACGCCGGTGACGACCTGGGCGCGCTGCTGGTTCGGGCGTTCGAAGCAACCGGACTGGTTCCCCAGGACGGGGACGTGCTGGCGATCGCGCAAAAGGTCGTTTCGAAATCCGAGAACCGCTACGTGCTCGTCGACACGGTCGTGCCCTCGGAGCAGGCGGTCCGGATTGCGCGGCTTTGCAAGAAGGATCCGCGCCTCGTCGAGATCGTGCTGTCGGAAACGCGCGCCGTCCTGCGCACGGCGCCGGACGTGATGATCGTCGAAGACAGTCGCGGCCTGGTCCTTGCCAATGCCGGCGTCGACCGTTCGAACGTCGACCAGGATGCGACAGGACGCGAGCGGGTGCTCCTGTTGCCCGTCGACCCGGATGCCAGCGCGGCCCGGTTGCGGGAATCGCTCGCGGCATTTTGCGGGGTCGATATCGGCGTAATCATCAACGATAGCCTCGGGCGCGCATGGCGCCTGGGCACCGTCGGTGTGGCCATAGGGGTTGCCGGCCTGCCGGGACTCTTCGACCGGCGCGGCGAAAAGGACCTGCAGGGCCGGCCTCTGCTCACGACCGAAGTAGGCATGGCCGACGAACTGGCGGCGGCCGCCTCGGCGGTGATGGGCCAGGGGTCCGAAGGCCGGCCGGCGGTGTTGATTCGCGGTGTTCCCTGGCCTCGGCGCAACGGCAGCGGCAAAGAGTTGCAACGCTCGCGCGACAGGGACTTTTTCAGGTGATCCTTGCGCTGGCCGGTGGCGTAGGCGGGGCGAAGCTGGCCGACGGGCTGGCGCGATCTCTCGACCCGCGAGAACTGGTGATCGCCGTGAATACGGGCGACGACTTCGAGCATCTCGGGCTGCGCGTGTCGCCGGATCTCGATACCGTGATGTACACCCTTGCCGGCATCGCGAATCCCGTGACCGGCTGGGGACAGGCGGGTGAAAGTTGGGCCTTCATGGAGGCGCTCGAGAGGCTCGGCGGCCCGGGCTGGTTCCGCCTGGGCGACCGCGATCTCGCGACCCACGTCGAGCGCACGCAAAGGTTGGGGCGCGGCGAATCGCTTTCGCAGGTGACCCGAGGGCTGTGCGAGCGCTTGGGCGTCCGGCAGGCCCTGGTCCCGATGTCCGACGATCCGGTGCCCACGCGCGTACGGACCGAAGCAGGCTGGCTCGATTTTCAGCACTACTTTGTACGTGAGCAATGCCGGCCCGCGCTTGGCGCGATCGAATACCAGGGCGCCGAATCGGCCCGCCCGAGCGCTGAGCTGCGCGCCGCGCTCGACTCGCTCGAGCTCGAGGGCGTCGTGATCTGCCCGTCGAATCCTTACTTGAGCGTGGCGCCCATCCTCGCGCTCCCGGGCGTGTCGCACGCGCTGCAGGCTTGTCGCACGGTCGTCGCGGTTTCACCGATCGTCGGTGGCGAGGCGATCAAGGGGCCGGCTGCGAAGATCATGCGCGAACTGGGCGCAGAGCCGACGGCGCTGGGCATCGCGCGCTACTACGCGCGTTTGGTCGACATCCTGGTGATCGACCGCGCGGACGCCGCCCTGGTCCCCGAAATCGAGGCCCTCGGCCTGCGTGCCGTCGCCTGCGACACGATCATGCGCGACGCCGAAGGGCGCGCCCGGCTGGCGCGCGAATGTATCTCGCTCGTGCGCGGAACCCGCTCGTGAGCGCCGGCCGCCGTGTGTACGCGCTGGTGCCGATCAAGGATCCCGCCAAAGGCAAGGTGCGGCTCGCGCCATTGATGAGTCCCGCGGAGCGTTACGAGCTTTGCCTTTTCTTCGCATGGCGCACCCTGGAGACCTGCGCCGCCGCCTTCGGCACGGATCGCACGATCGTCGTTACCGCCTCTGCCGAGGTCGCGGATTTCGCCCAGTCTTTGGGCGTCAAGCTCGTGGCTGAGGACCCGCCAGGGTGCGGCCTCGACCCTGCGCTTGCCTTGGGTTGCGCGCGCGCGCGCCTCGACGGCGCGGAGGCGTTGCTCGTCGTGCCCACCGACCTCCCGTTTGCGAGTGTCGAGGAACTTCGCGCCGTTTCGGCGGCGATCCCCGCGGCTCCCGGGTGCCTTCTCGTGCCCGACAGGCGCAACACCGGAACGAACCTGCTTGGCCTGGCCCCGGCGCGCGGGGACCTGTTCGCGTTTGGGGAGCACAGCCTGCGCCGGCATTCGGCCCTCGCGGCCGGCGCCGGGTGCGAAGTGCGCCTCTACGAGAACCAGATGCTTGCCCTCGACGTCGACCTGCCGGAGGATTTCTCCGCTTGGCGCAGTCGTCCGGGTTGGCCGGATCGCGAGAGCCGGCGCGCCGCAAGCGAATCATTTGCTCAACCCCGCGCGAGACGCGCAATGGAGAAGAATCCGTGATCAAGATCGGTTACAAGGCTTCGGCCGAACAATTCGGCCCCGCACAGTTGCTGGAATTTTCCTGTCTCGCCGAGCAGCTCGGGTTCGATTCGGTCTTCGTCAGCGACCACTTCCAGCCCTGGCGTCACAAGGGCGGCCATGCCCCCTACTCTTTTGCGTGGATGGGCGCCATGGGAGCGCGCACGAGCCGGATCGTGATCGGCACCAGCGTGGTCACGCCGACGTTTCGATACCACCCGTCCGTGGTCGCACAGGCCATCGGCACCCTCGGCGCCCTGTTTCCGGGCAGGATCATCCTCGGGGTCGGCACGGGTGAGTCCCTCAACGAAGTGCCGGCGATCGGGATCAAGTGGCCCGGATTCAAGGAGCGGATCGGGCGCCTCAGGGAATCCATCGTCCTCATGAACCGGCTTTGGCGCGAAGACCGGGTGAGTTTCCAGGGCGAGTACTACCGGACCGAGAACGCCACCATCTACGACAGGCCGGCAGAGCCGGTGCCGATCTATGTCGCGGCCGCGGGCCCGTCCGCGGCAAAGCTCGCGGGCGAAATGGCCGATGGCTTCATCTGCACCAGCGGCAAGGCGCCGGATCTCTACAGCGGGACCCTGCTTCCGAACGTCGCCGCCGGGCTGGCCGCGTCAGGACGGCCGATCGACGGCATCGAACGCATGATCGAGGTGAAGGTGTCTTTCGACTCGGACGCGCAGCGAGCGAAGGAAGACACGCGGCACTGGGCCGCGTTGGCCTTGTCCGCCGAAGAAAAAACCAGCGTGGAGGATTCTGTCGAGATGGAGCGCCTTGCCGACGCGTTGCCGCTCGAGCGCATCGCGAGCCGCTGGATCGTTTCGGCGGATCCGGACGAACAGGTGGAGCGCATTCGGCCCTATGTCGACTTGGGATTCCGCCATCTCGTATTCCATGCGCCGGGTCCCGACCAGGAAAGGTTCCTGCGGCTGTTCTCGGAGCAGGTCGTGCCCAGGTTACGCGCGGCGTTCGGATGA